>NZ_JBPCCH010000001.1:286843-589748 GCF_050971805.1 Robertmurraya mesotrionivorans
GAAAAGATGGACGAGGTTCTGATCCCAGGTGCAATTGCCGAACTAGAAGCGCTCGGTTGTAGTGTATCGGTGCTTGGCAGCTATCCATATTATCATGAAATAGGGTAAAAAGAAAAGCGTAAGCGCCTTGCTAAGCCCCGACAAGCATAAGTCTAATCACGCAGGAAGGCCTGCCTTCTGGAGAGATTTGGCTTATGACCTAGGAATAATGGCTTTAAATTATTCCCTCGAGGGGCTAGGCGCTGGAGCTGGACAAAAAACCTAGTTGCTTTTACGAGCAACTAGGTTTTTTTATTTTCGATCAATGAGAAATCCGGATTTTCCCAGTGCTTCTTCGACTTGATCAAGGATTTGTTCAGATGGTGCGGAGATGGTGTGAATATGAATCCCTCCTGTTAACTCTGAGAGGTAGGAAGATTTGGTTGATTGCATCTTTTCTAAAAATTGCTTTACTTCTCTACGATTTGACACCATAATTGATGCTGTCAAATCGCCGTATATTGGATGTTCAATTCTTACGTCTTTGACAGTAACTCCATGATCAACGAGCAAATTTAATTCTTCTTCTGCCTGCTCAGGGGGATGTGAACAGGCAATGGTTCGGTAAATAGGAGCATCGTTCACTTGATTGGAAAGATATAAATAGCCCTGGCTCGTTGCCATAATTGGCTCGCCCTTCGCCTTTAAAAGCGTAATGTCCCCAACAATTACTTGTCTGCTAACATTCGTTCTTGTTGAGAGTTCCCCTCCAGTAATCGGTGCACCACTTGATTTTAGCCATTCAAGAATGAGCTCACGACGGTTTTCTCCTAATATCTTTTTCTCATTCATTTTAAACGTCTCCCTTATTGTCAACACTACGATTATTTTACCATACTTGTTATTTGATTATCACGCTGTGGTGCTTCATGGATGATAGCAATAATGGTTTGAGCCAATCCTTTCACATCCGCTTCAGTTGTATGAACCCCGAATGATATACGGATGAACTCTTTTGCTGACTTATCATCTATCCCTAGTGCGAGCATCGTTTTGGAGGGGGTAGTCAGTCCCACTTGGCAGGCACTTCCAGTAGAGATTGCGTATCCTTTACGGTTAGCCTCTAGCATTACCCATTGGCCTTCAAGTCCTTTTATTCGGAGACCTAGGATGGATGGTAGCTGTTCATCTACATTACCATGAATAATGAATTCATCTCTTACTTCCATTAGATGGGAGAGAAACTGTTCACGTAAAGATTTCATGTGTTCAAAATTATGAGTTAAGTTTCTTACACTTTTACTGGCAGCTGTAACCATGCTAACAATTGCAGGAATATTCACTGTTCCTGGTCTCATTCCACGCTCATGTGACGTGTTTGGGTAATAAGAATCAAATGGAATGGATGGTGAAACATATAGCGCGCCAATCCCTTTAGGCCCATATATTTTATGACCTGAGATCGCAAGGCTATCTACGAATGGAGAAATCGTTTTTACATCCAACTTCCCAAAGGATTGTACACAGTCACTGTGTAGGAGAATTCCATTTTCCTTACAAAGCGTACCAATTTCATTTAGTGGTTGTATCGTTCCAATCTCAGAATTAACATGTTGTATACAAGCAAGGACGGTATCATCACGAATAGCGGATTGAAACTGCTGTACATCAATCATTCCATTTTCCATTAAGGGCAATTCAGTTATCTCATAGCCTTTTAACATTTTTAAGGATGAATGGATAGAGGAATGTTCAGCAATATTCGTGATAATATGCTTGCCTTTTTTTGATGATTGGGATAAAAGAGATTGAATTCCAAGAAAATTCCCTTCAGAACCTCCACTGGTAAAATATACTCCTTCCTTCTTTACACCTAGTAATCTTGCAATTTCCTCCCTGCACCCTTCAAGTAAGGTGGATGCTCGACTTCCAATATCATGTAGGCTTTGAGAATTTCCATAATACTCTGTTGATGCCTTAACAAATACTGAGGCAGCTTCGGGGTCCAGTGGACAAGTAGCAGCATAATCAAAATATTTCATTGTTGTCCTCCAAACTACTAGATTTCCTTCATAAAACACTTGTCATAATTGTAATTGTATGTAAATATAAGTGTCAAGACACCTGTAAAATACGGATGGTGATAAAAATGATACACTCCGATGTTTTAATTATTGGAAGTGGAGTGGCTGCTTTGCAATTAGCAAAGAAGCTTAGCTGTGATATGAATGTGATTGTTCTCACAAAGTCACAAGCGGCAGATGGAAATTCTAATCTTGCTCAGGGGGGCATAGCGGCGGCAATAGCTATGGAAGACCATCCAGACAAACATTATCTTGATACGTTGGAGGCAGGAAGGTACACGAATGATCGAGAGCTAGTGAAAGAAATGACAGAAATGGCTCCAGACCTAATTAATGAAATGGTTTGTGATGGATGTACGTTTGACCGAGCGAAAGATGGCAGCTTACTGCTTGGATTGGAAGGTGCACATAGTCATAACCGAATCGTTCATAGCGGTGGGGATGCAACAGGGAAAAATGTAATGAATTTTTTTTTAAAGGAAACCATGCACGTACAAATAATCGAAGAAATGGTTGTTTACGAGTTATTGGTTATAGATGGAAAGTGTATCGGGGTAAAAGCTAAAAATAAACATGGAGAGACAAAAGTTTTTCTTGCAAACCATGTTGTTCTAGCAACAGGAGGACTTGGTCAGATTTATAGTTTTACTTCTAATGCAGAAACAGTAGTCGGGGATGGGATTGCACTAGCATACCGTGCAGGTGCGGAAGTGGCAGATTTAGAATTTATTCAATTCCACCCAACTCTTTTGTTTGTTGAAGGGAAGTGTCAAGGACTAGTTTCGGAAGCAGTTCGTGGTGAAGGGGCATTTCTAACTTTACAGGATGGAACAAGAATTATGAAAAATGTACATCCCATGGAAGACCTAGCACCAAGACATATTGTGTCACAAACGATATTTGATTATTTGCAAGCAGGTGAGCAAGTATTTTTAGATATTCGTAATATAAAAGAATTTACTAAAAAGTTCCCAACCATAACTAAAATGTGTGAGGAGAATCGAGTTGACCTTTCAAAAGGTATTATACCAGTTGTACCTGGCTGCCATTTTTTAATGGGTGGAGTGAAAACCGATCATTATGGACGTACAAGTATCCAGAACCTATATGCAATTGGCGAGGTAGCTTACACAGGAATACACGGTGCCAACCGATTAGCTAGTAACTCCTTATTAGAAGGTCTTTTTTTCGGGGAGAGGCTTGCCGGTATAATCAATCAAACAGTAAAGAAGGATTCATCATTATCTTCCTTCATCGAAAGAAGTTCAAGGAAGATGGGAACCGTTTCTCTCCCGGATAAGACAGTTATACAGGCAAATATGATGAAACATGCAGGGATTGTAAGAAACAAAAAAGATCTACAAGAGCATTTATCTTGGCTAGAGAGCTTCCAAATACAGGAGCTGATTAGTTATTCAATCGATGAAAAATCAAAGGAAGATATCCAAGTGATTTTTATGTTAATTACCGCTTGGTTAGTTACGAAATCAGCACTTCTTCGAGAAGAGAGCCGAGGTGGCCATTTCCGCGAGGATTTTCCATTTGAAGATAGCGGATGGTTAGAGAAAAAAATTATTTTAAAACATAGACAGGAGCAGGGAGATTCCTATGAACAAATTAAAGCTGCGTTTGCAACTTGAGCAATTTTTCCTGGAGGATATTGGGGAGAGAGATACAACAAGTGAATTGATTTTTGGCGATGATGAGCAAGGGGAACTTGTATTTATTGCAAAAGAGAATGGCATATTCTGTGGGGAAGAGATCATCCGGACAGGATTCACCCTTCTAGACAATGACGTGGTTATTGATCTGGAAGTAAGGGATGGAGAACGGTTTAAAAAAGGCCAGAAGCTAGTAACCATAACTGGTCAAGTAACCACGTTATTGAAGGGGGAAAGAGTGGTCCTTAACCTTGTTCAGCGAATGAGTGGAATTGCTACTCGAACAAAAGAAGCTGTAAATATAGTAGATTCTACTTCCACTAGAATTGTAGATACACGTAAAACGACACCAGGTCTTCGAATGCTTGAAAAATATGCGGTTCGATGTGGTGGAGGTTTTAACCACCGCTTTGGTTTATACGATGGAGTAATGATTAAAGACAATCATATCGCTTTTGCAGGCTCTATTTCAAAAGCGGTGGAAAATGTAAAATCCAATTTAGGGCATATGGTTAAAATCGAAGTGGAAATTGAATCGAGGGAGCAGTTGTTAGAGGCGATTGATGCTGGTGCAGATGTGATTATGTTTGATAATCGTACACCTGATGAAATCAAAGAGTGGATCACACTCGTTCCGGACGGAATCGTAACGGAAGCTTCTGGTGGCATTACGTTAGAGAACCTGTATAAGTACAAGCATACAGGAGTCGATGTGATTTCATTAGGATTTTTAACACATACGATTCAATCAATAGATATTAGTGCGAAAGTTCATGTGAAGTAAGAGAGGATGAATGGGATGAATTTATTTGAAGTGGTTGAAAAAAATAAGCTTCTGCCTGATTTATACAAAGAACTAACGAAGGATGAAATGGAAAACAGAGTACGAGCCATTAAAGAAAGATTAGGAAACAAACTATATATCCCCGGGCATCATTATCAAAAAGATGAAGTAATACAATTTGCAGATGATACGGGAGATTCATTAAAGCTTGCCCAGCTTTCTGCAGAAAATCAAGAAGCGGAATATATTGTGTTTTGTGGCGTTCACTTTATGGCTGAAACGGCGGATATTTTAACCAATGATTCACAAAAAGTGATACTGCCTGATATGCGAGCAGGGTGCTCAATGGCAGATATGGCCGATATTTACCAAACGGAACGAGCATGGGCAGAGTTGCAGGATGTATTTGGTGATACGATTCTTCCCTTAACCTATGTGAATTCCACTGCGGCTATTAAGTCTTTTGTTGGGAAACATGGTGGGGCAACAGTCACTTCGTCCAATGCTGAACATATGGTCTCATGGGCGTTTACTCAAAAGGATCGAATTTTATTTCTTCCTGACCAGCATTTAGGGAGAAATACGGCTTTTAATTTAGGTGTATCGTTAGATAAAATGGCGGTTTGGGATCCTATCTCCAATACTTTACAATACAAAGGTGATTTAGAAGAGGTAAAGGTGATTTTATGGAAGGGACATTGCTCTGTTCATGAGAACTTTACCGTTCAAAACATTGCGGATATACGTGCCAATAAGCCTGATATGAAAATTATTGTTCATCCAGAGTGTAAACGCGAGGTAGTGGAGCTATCTGATTTAGCTGGTTCGACAAATTATATTATTCAGCAAATTGAGGCATCACCTGCCGGTTCCGCTTGGGCCATTGGAACGGAGATGAATCTAGTGAATCGAATTATTCAGGACCACCCAGATAAACAAATTGTATCTTTAAACCCGCATATGTGTCCGTGTCTCACCATGAATCGTATTGATTTACCCCATTTATTATGGGCGTTGGAAAGTATAGAGCAAGGTGAACTTCATAATATCATTAAGGTCGAGGCTGAAATTGCAGAGTATGCAAAGCTTGCTCTAACAAGAATGCTCGACCAATCCTAAAATGCTAAAGTCCTCCAATCATTTGGAGGTTTTTTTTGTGAGAAAAAAGTGGACAATTCATATTCTTTTTTAAAATTTCATAAGTTTTTATGTAGATTGTTAGCAATTTGCCCACTCCGACATACAATATATGGACTTACGCATAGGAGGGAAATCAGAGTGAAAATCCATATCGTACAGAAAGGGGATACTCTTTGGAAAATCGCCAAGAAGTACGGCGTGAATTTTGAAGAGCTGAAAAAAATGAATACGCAGCTCAGTAACCCTGATATGATCATGCCCGGTATGAAAATCAAAGTACCAACCGGTGGTGGAATGATAAAGAAAGAAGCACCTATCACTGGAAAGCCGGAAGCGAAAATAAATATGGGTACAAAAAAAGAGATGCCTAAAGAACAGCCAATTGCTCTTGCACCAAAAGAAGCGCCTAAAAAAGAAATGCCGATTGAACAACCGCCAAAGATGGAGGAGCAAATCGAACCAATTGCTGAGGCTCCGAAGAAGCCGTTCAAGCCTAAAATGCCACAGCCAATGATACCTGAAATTGATATTAACAACTATTATATGATGAATATGGCGAATTTATCTGTACAACCGCAACAACCTGCAAAGCCAGTACCGAAGCCGCCGAAACCAGTTAAAGAAGAGGTAAAGCCAAAACAATTGGCGCCTGCCGAATTAAAATCTCAACCAGCACCACAATTTCCAATGCAACCCAAACAGCATCCTGCGGAAATGAAGCCTTTACCAGAGGTAAAACCATTGCCGGAAGTGAAGCCAATTAAAGGTGTGAAACCACTGCCAGAGGCCAATACTGACGTTCCAAACTTTACTCAAGGAGGGGGTTACGAACCCATGAATCCAATGTACCCACAAAATTTCTATCCGTATCCACAAGCTACTCCAGGATTTGGTCAGCCAACAGGTTTTGCTCCTCAAGCACCATATCCTCAGGTTCAAGGTGCAATGACAGGTGCGCCTGCAATGCCAACTATGCCGTATGGAATGATGCCAGGAGTTCCAGGAATGGGCATGCAACAGTTCGATGATGAATCATCATCATTTATGCCGCAGATGCCAATGATGCCAGGTCAAGTGATGGGCGTACAAGATACGCAAATGCCAATGATGCCAGGTCAAGTGATGGGTGCACAGAATGCGCAAATGCCGATGATGCCAGGTCAAGTGATGGGTGCGCAGGATGCACAAATGCCAATGATGCCAAGTCAAGTGATGGGTGCGCAGGATGCACAAATGCCAATGATGCCAAGTCAAGTGATGGGTGCACAGGATGCACAAATGCCATTAATGCCAACAGAAGTAGCTGGAGTTCAAGATACTCCAATGTATCAAGCTCCAATGTATCCTTATCCGCCATATCCTGCACCGCTATTTCATTGTGGACCAGTGATGCCTGGACCAGGATACTACCCACCAGGTTATCCATCTATGGGTATGCCACAACAAATGCCATATAGTCCAATGCCACAAGTGCAAGGGGTAATGGATCAAATGGAATCACCGAGTATGGGCAATCACCAAATGCCTTTAGCACCAAATTATCCAGCTCCAGCCGTACAAGGCGTACAGGATGATTGTGGATGTGGTGGTCCTGCCATGACGCCATACGGAATGGGAGCAGGCTTTGCTCCAGGTATGCCACCAGTGTATGCTCCATCCTACGGGCAACCCATGGCACAGCCGCCATATATGAATCCTTATGGGTACGGACCATCAGCATATGGAATGCCTAGAGGTCAAAATACGAATGATGGAAATGATGAATAATGTTAGTGGAGACGATTTAACTCTAAATCGTCTCTTCTCCTATTTACAGGAAGAGCTCGTCACTCCGATTGAATCCATTCAACCAATTAGGAAGAACGTATATCTGTTAGAAACGAGTAATCAACTTGTTGTGCTAAAGGGGTTTAGTCATTTAAGAAAACTGCAGATCCAAAAGGCTTTTGCTGCGTCTTTAAGACAAGAAGGGTTTAAGTACTCATACATTTTTCAAAACCTCGAAAAGGAATCACCACTTTACTTAGACGATATGTATTACGGATGTCTTGAGCACATACCACTATCCTCCAGCAGTCCTTTTTCTTATGAATCGGAAGAAGAAAGAAAAGATGGGCTTCGTCTCCTTGAAGAATTTCACCAGACTACAGGAAAGCTTTCAAGAAGGTATCAAACGGTACTAAAAGAATACAATCTTACGTTGAAATGGAGAGAACGTGCAGCTCGTTTTATTAATAATTTATCCATTATTAAATTTTTTGTGCAGCAAGAAATATTAAATGAAGTGATGGAATGGGCCGATTTTTCCTTAAAGGGGCTTGAGTTAGAAAATTCATTTTTGAACAATCATGATCAAGTGATTCTTCATGGCGATTTAGCACACCATAACTTTATTCGTGGTATAGACTCAGAACTATATTTAATTGATTTTGACTTAGTTTCAATCGGTAGTCCAGCCTGTGATTACTTACAATATTGCAATCGTATTCTGCCGAGTCTCGATTGGTCTTTACATGATCTTACTGAATACGAGCAGATACAACCCTATTTAAATAATCGTGGATTTTTGTATGCTTTATTATTTCCAACAGATATCTTTCGTGAATGGAATCGACTCATTAAAGATCGTCAATATTCAAGCACATTTCAAGTAAGACAGGTTCTTGATTTAACTGTACGGCAATTTTTTAGTCGGCAAAGCTTTGTAGAGCAGGTAAAGCTTTTACTTGAAGATTAATTGGTCGTAACTGTCAGGATTAAAAAGCCAGAACCCTCACACCCTATAAATGAGCATGATCATGCTCTCAAATAAGCGGAGGGGGTTATTCGCTTGAGTAAAAAGCTTGTTTTACTTCCAATTACTGCTGCCTTAACTTTTAGTTTAGCTGGTTGTAGCCAGGATGAAGCAACTGATGGCGATCAAGCAATAAGCCAACCATTTGGATACTACTCGAATGAAAATCATAACGGTGGTGGAAATGCAAGAATTTACAACGAAAATGATGGTCCATTGGTAGAAATAATGGATCACTCTCTTGGTGAGGAAGGACAGAGAAGCAGAGAGAATCGAAGACAGCATTTAATGCAAAAAGATGAAGCAGGAAATCCTGTTAATCCTACAGTCCCTCGAGCTAAACAGGATAAAAACTTTTTTGAAAAAGATAACCGTTATAGTCATGCAGATGCCAATTATCACGGGCATTTAGATGACCAAACCCGTAAAGCAAGAAGCTCCTATTACACAGCGTATGAAGGAGATTTAGCCGAAAAAATAGGTGATGTTACGGCGAAGGTTCCCAATGTGGAAGATGTTCGTTCCGTAGTATATGGAAGCAATGTATTAATTGCAGTTGATTTAACGAACTACGATCGTGATGTGGAAACAAAGGCAGATATCACTAGAGCGGTTCAACCCTACCTTCGAGGAAGATCGGTACAGGTAGTGACGGATGAAGGAACATTTAGCAGAATCAGAAATATTGATAATGACTTACGTGATGGTGGTCCACGTGAGACTATTGATGCAGATATAAAAGGGATGTTTCGAACATTAAAGGCCCGAATTCAAGGGAAAGAATAGGATTCGAAAGAGTTGATCGAAATGATCAACTCTTTCGTGCGTTAATGGGCATAAATTTGAAAAAAATGGTCATTATATAAATGGAATCATGAAATTAGCTCTTTATTGTAACTTTCAAACGAGGTGATCATTATGAGAACCAAATGGATCGGTTGTTTAGGGATATTGCTTCTCGTATTCGTTTTTCATACAAACTATGTCCTAGCAGAAGATTCAAAAACCACACCAAGATTAGAACCCATTGAAGTAAAGGTGATTCTTGAACGAGTATATCTAGACGGAGAAGTTAGTGAGGAGCAAATGGAGGAGAAGATTTGGTCAATGGAACAGTTCTGGTCAAAATATGATCAATGGCAGGTCGTGGATATGGATGATAAGTCTGTCGTGTTCCGTAAGCATGTAGACGACATTTCTCCACTATTAAAAGCTAATGGTTACTTCGGAATTACAGACGATGGTGTGCTAACGATCTATTACGGAAAACCACAAAAATATAATATTATTCAATCCTTCTTTCAATTGGATATTGGAAAATTAGAAAGTACGAGACATGAAGAACTAAAGGAAGGAATACCGATTAGGAATAAAGATCGGTATGTCGAAGTGCTTGAAACGTTTAAAAATTATACTGTTCAGGAAAAACAAGCGAACTAAAGGAGCCGGAATCGGTTCCTTTTTGTATTTTCATCCTACATTTAGCGGCATGTACTAACATATTGTGATACAATGAGGTACAGCAAATTTAGAGGAGTTTTAGCTACATGTATGATTATATTAAAGGAACGGTCGAATTTATTGGACCCGAATATATTGTTGTAGAGGCAGGAGGCATTGGATACCAAGTATCTACTCCGAACCCTTTTAGCTTTTCAAAGAATATTCACCAAACGATGCAAATTTTTACTTATCATTATGTAAGAGAAGATTTGATCGCTTTATACGGTTTTTCTTCAAGGGAGGAAAAAATTCTCTTTACAAAGCTCCTGAATGTATCGGGAATTGGGCCAAAAGGAGCGTTAGCAATATTAGCGTCTGGCGTACCAGAACAAGTGGTTCAAGCAATTGAAGAAGAGGATGAAGCTTTTTTAGTGAAATTCCCAGGGGTAGGAAAGAAAACTGCTAGACAAATGATCTTAGACTTGAAGGGGAAACTTCCACAAGCACTTCCAGATTATTTTCCTAATTTATTCAATGAGGAAATACATGTGGAACAACCAAAGTATTCAAATCTTGCACTTGAAGAAGCGATGTTAGCATTACTATCGCTTGGATATTCTGAAAAAGAAATAAAGAAAATTACTCCGAAGCTTGAAGTGGAAACACTAGAAACAGAGCAATATATTAAAAAAGCTCTACAGCTTCTTTTAAAATAGAGTTGGAAAAAGGGTGATTGAGTATTGGACGATCGGATTATTTCTGGTGAGGCAGATGTTCAAGATTTATCATTCGAACAAAGCTTACGCCCGTTAACATTAAAACAATATATCGGTCAAACAAAAGTAAAAGAGAATTTAGAAATATTTATAGAGGCTGCCAAAATACGTCAAGAAACGCTTGATCATGTTCTTTTGTATGGACCCCCAGGATTAGGGAAAACGACACTAGCAACGATTATTGCAAATGAGATGGGAGTTAACATCCGAACGACAGCTGGTCCAGCAATTGAGAGACCAGGAGATTTAGCGGCCATTTTAACAGCACTTGAACCTGGTGATATATTATTTATCGATGAAATTCACCGACTTCCAAGAGCTATAGAAGAAGTATTATATCCAGCCATGGAGGATTTTTGCCTTGACATCGTGATTGGAAAAGGGGCAACAGCTAGGTCTGTAAGACTTGATTTACCACCATTTACACTTGTTGGTGCCACAACTAGAGCAGGTTCTCTTTCAGCTCCACTTCGGGATCGATTTGGAGTTTTAAGCAGATTAGAATATTATAAAGAAGATCAGCTGATGGATATCGTATTACGAACAGCCGAAGTGTTCCAGGTAGACATTACAAAAGATGCGGCATTAGAAATTGCCAAGCGTTCAAGAGGGACACCACGTATTGCGAATCGCCTGCTCAGACGAGTTAGAGATTTTGCTCAAGTAAAAGGAAATGGAATGATTGACTATTCATTAGCCGTTCACTCCTTACAACTTCTTCAGGTAGACCCGTTAGGTTTGGATCATATTGATCATAAACTATTAAAGGGTATCATCGAGAAGTTTAGAGGAGGACCTGTGGGATTAGATACAATTGCAGCAACAATTGGAGAAGAATCACATACGATTGAGGATGTATATGAACCGTATTTACTTCAAATAGGATTTCTTCAAAGAACTCCAAGAGGCAGAATTGTTACGAATCTGGTTTATAAGCATTTTCAAATGGAGGTACCTTCAGAATGACTGGTGTTCCAAAGATTCTTATGACATTAGGGGCAATCATTTTTGTCGTTGGATTTCTCATGCAGTTTATAAATATCGGTAGACTTCCAGGCGATATTATTGTGAAAAAGGGAAACACGACTGTGTATTTCCCCATTGTTACCTCCATTCTTGTTAGTGTTATTTTATCTGCCATTTTTTATTTTTTAGGGAAATTTCGTTAATATTTGTAGTGTTTAAGAAGGGTGAAACAGCATGAAAGTAGACTTATTTGATTTTCATTTACCAGAGGAACTCATTGCGCAAACTCCTTTAGAGGAGCGAACAAACAGTAGACTAATGGTATTAGACAAGGAAAATGGAAAGTTAGAGCATACTATATTTAAAAATATCGTAGAGTATATTAGGCCAGGAGATTGCCTGGTTCTAAATGACACGAGAGTCTTGCCTGCGAGATTATTCGGTGAAAAAAAAGAAACCGGTGCCAAGATTGAAGTATTACTTCTCAAGCAGTTGGATGGAGATCGTTGGGAAACTTTAGTAAAGCCAGCGAAAAGGGTTAAGGAAGGAACAGTCATTTCATTTGGAGATGGACTCTTGACGGCCGTGTGTGTCGGGGAAGCCGAGCACGGAGGAAGAACTCTTGAATTTAACTATGAAGGAATTTTTTATGAGGTATTAGAGCAGTTAGGAGAAATGCCACTCCCTCCCTACATAAAAGAACAATTAGACGATCGAGAACGATATCAAACGGTATTTGCTAAAGAACGTGGTTCAGCTGCAGCTCCGACTGCGGGTCTTCATTTCACAGAAGAGCTTTTAGAAGAAATTCGCTCCCGTGGGGTTCATATCGCCTTTATTACACTTCATGTTGGACTAGGGACATTTCGACCTGTCAGTGTAGATGACATTTTAGAACATGATATGCATGCCGAGTTCTATCAGATGACAGAAGGAACCGCTCGATTACTAAATGATGTAAAAAAACAAGGTGGACGAATCATTTCTGTTGGAACTACCTCCACGAGAACATTAGAGACAATCGCGTCGAAGCATAACGGGGAGTTTGTCGCAGAAAGTGGATGGACCGATATTTTTATTTTTCCCGGATATACATTTCAAGGAATTGACGGGATGATTACAAATTTCCATCTTCCAAAATCCACATTAATCATGCTTGTAAGTGCACTTGCGGGAAGAGAAAATGTTATTCATGCATATGAAACAGCAGTAACTGAGAAGTATCGTTTCTTTAGTTTTGGCGATGCGATGCTTATTGTTTAATTACTTACTAGGAGTTGACTATTTTTGACGGCTATTCGTTACGAATTAATAAAGACATGTAAACAGACAGGAGCAAGGCTAGGGCGCGTACATACACCACACGGTTCATTTGACACACCTGTCTTTATGCCGGTAGGAACACTTGCAACGGTAAAAACGATGTCACCAGAAGAACTTGTTCAGATGGGAGCAGGAATTATTTTAAGTAATACCTATCATCTTTGGCTTCGACCTGGACACGAGATTATTAAAGAGGCTGGTGGGCTTCACAAGTTTATGAACTGGGATCGGGCCATTTTAACTGACTCTGGTGGCTTCCAAGTATTTTCTCTAAGCAAGTTTCGCCAGATTGAGGAAGAGGGAGTTCATTTCAGAAATCATTTAAACGGGGACAAGCTCTTCTTATCGCCGGAAAAAGCGATGGAAATTCAAAATGCATTAGGCTCGGATATCATGATGGCCTTTGATGAATGTCCACCATTTCCTGCTACGTATGAGTATATGCAGAAATCGGTCGAACGTACATCACGTTGGGCAGAAAGATGCTTAAGTGCGCATCAACGTCCGGAGGATCAAGGATTATTCGGTATTGTACAAGGTGGAGAATATGAAGAACTTCGGAAACAAAGTGCACGTGATCTAGTTTCTCTCGATTTCCCTGGATATGCAGTTGGAGGCTTATCTGTTGGTGAACCGAAGGATATTATGAATCGAGTTCTAGAATTCACAACCCCTCTATTACCATCGAATAAGCCAAGATATTTAATGGGAGTAGGTTCTCCAGATTCTCTAATCGATGGGGCTATTCGAGGAATTGATATGTTTGATTGTGTTCTACCAACTAGAATAGCTAGAAACGGAACATTGATGACGAGTGAAGGTAGATTGGTTGTGAAAAATGCGAAGTATGCAAGAGATTTTGGACCACTTGATCCAAATTGCGATTGCTACACTTGCAAAAACTATTCTCGTGCGTATATTCGCCACTTGATTCGTTGTGATGAGACGTTCGGAATCAGACTTACAACTTACCATAACTTATATTTTCTGTTAAAATTAATGGAGAATGTCAGACAAGCAATCAGAGAAGATCGCTTAGGGGACTTCAGAGAAGAATTTTTTGAGCAATATGGCTTTAATCAGCCGAATGCAAAAAACTTCTAAATTGATAAGACATTGAAAGGAGGTTAGACAATGGAAGGACTATTAGGTACATTAGGTCCATTAATCCTAATGTTTGCATTATTTTACTTCCTGTTAATTCGTCCACAGCAAAAGCGTCAAAAGGCGGTTTCGCAAATGCAAAGCGACCTGAAAAAAGGGGATAAAATCGTGACGATTGGTGGCCTACACGGAACAGTCGATGCATTAGACGAAGGCAAGGTAGTTATTAAATGTGGTGATGGAAGTCGTCTTACATACGACCGCGCTGCTATTAGAGAAGTAACCGAATCTAGCTCTGTAGCAAATGCATAACACATAAAAAGAGGCGAACCTTAACGGGTTTGCCTCTTTTATTTCCTATTTTATTATGCGGCTCTTTTAGAAGTGGTACTTATATTTACACCTAAAATTCCGCCCATCATGGCAGTTAAAATATAGCAAACATGATAAACGATTTCTTCAAAAGAAAATAAACTATCCATTCCTAAAAATTGGAATAAAAAAATGATTGTGGTGTAAACAATGCCAGTGAGGCCTCCGACTAACCAGCCTTTTTGTTTCCCTTTTCCCCCTGATACGAACCCACCTAAAAACAATGTGATAAATGAAACACCAGTAATAACAAATTGTAATGAAGATTCGCTAGTTGGTGTAAATCGGAGAATTAAGGAAAATATAACCGAACTAACAATTGCAAACAAAAATACAGTTATGACCCCGTATAGTACGGCGTTGCCAAAATTTTTCGATTCTTCGATTGGACCCCTCTCCCTTCTAACTTTTCTCAGTAATTGCTTAGTACAAGCATATTCATGAGCTTTTCTAAATAGAATCACATTTTGTTCATGTTTTCTGCAGATTTGCAAACAATAAAATGAATGAACATAAAGGGAGCGTTTCTTTTGGATCAATATTTTTTAATTGTTATTCGGACAATTATTTTATACGGTGTCATTTCTATTATTTTTCGACTAATGGGGAAGAGAGAGCTTGGAGAGTTAAACGTATTAGATTTGGTTGTCTATATTATGATCGCAGAAATAGCAGTCGTAGGCATCGAAAAGCCAGATGAAACAATAGTGAAAAATATTTTACCGATGGCTGTGCTCATGATTATTCAAATCACCTTGGCCTTTTTTTCCTTGAAAAGTAAAAAGGTTAGGGATATGTTAGATGGGAAGCCTTCCATCATAATTAACAATGGAAAAATCGATGAGCATGAAATGAGAAAACAACGCTACAATTTCGATGATCTCCTTTTACAGCTAAGAGATAAGGATATTCGTAATATTGCTGATGTAGAATTTGCGATACTTGAAACATCAGGAAAGCTATCTGTTTATGAAAAAAGCCGGAATCAAGGGGGGATTACGATCCCGTTAATATTGGATGGGGAGGTTCAAGAAAGTAATTTACAGCGCTTAGAAAAAAATAAATTTTGGCTTCTTCAGGAACTAAAGAAACTGGGATATACTCAAGTAAAAGAAATTTCCTTTTGCAGCTATCAAGATGGGAAATTTTTTGTGGATTTGATAGACATAAAAAAGAGGTGAGCAGTCGGTCACCTCTTTTTTAACGCATAATTAGTTTTGACAATACATTTCCAATGAAAGGTACTCGTATCATTTCTTCTTTTTTAATTTGTCCTGCAATGATAATAAATAGTGTGTAGCAGATAGTAATGGCCGCACAGCTTACGATCACGTTAAGTGATAATGGCAAGTCCCCTTTGAAGTAATTATAGGAGGATAAACCAGCCCATCCGGAAACGCCCATACTAGCAAAGGTTAGTAAATAATCCCAAATATAAAAGGTGAATGAAATCTTCTTCAGAACCGTTGCAAAATGGAGAAGAGTCACAACTAAAAAGCCGAAAACGATCCCCAAGGCCGCTCCTTTAATACCAAAGCTTGGCTGACTCGCTAATAAAAATATAACAGCCGTTTTTACAACGGAACCAAAGAGCGAGTTAATCATAGCGGCCCTTGCTAAATCAAGTGCTTGCAGAGTAGCTTGTAATGGACCTTGATAGTAATAGAAAAGGAAGAATGGTGCCATGATTTGAATAAAGTACGCTCCGCTTGAAGATCCATACATGACCTCCATAAGCGGTTCAGCTAAAACATAGAGTATCACAACCGATAATCCACCCGTTAAAAAAGCAAAGCGTAGTGCTTGTTGTAGTCGATATTCAATCAGCTTTTTATTGTTCTGTGAATTTGCCTCACTGATTGCTGGAACGAGCGACGTGGACAGCGATAAAGTTATAAACGATGGCAATAGTAAAAGCGGCATAGCAAAGCCTGTTAGTGCTCCATATTGCTTTGTTGCAGTGATGGCCGCAACACCAGCAATAGCTAAGCTATGTGAGACGACAATCGGTTCAAAAAACCACGCAATGGAACCAATCATACGGCTTCCTAACGTTGGTAAAGCAACGCCCATCAGTTCTTGAAATGTTGATTTTCCTTCTTGTACATGCTTGAAAAATTTCTTTCTTATCCGAAATTGTTTCTTGAGCTTAAATGAAGTAATTAAATAAATCAAGGAGATGAGCTCTCCAATTACAGATGCAACCATCGCCCCAGCTGCCGCGTATTCTACCCCATATGGCATAAACATACTTGTTAATACAGCTATCAATGTGATTCTTGCCGCTTGTTCAATCACTTGTGAAATGGCAGACGGTTTCATATTTTGTCGGCCTTGGAAATACCCTCTTAGCACGGAAGATAGTGCAACGATTGGAATGATTGGAGCAATCGCGAGCAATGGTAAATGTGTGCGTGGATCTGTAAAAAGAGTTTCTGATAAGTACGGTGCAAGCCAAAATAGAGCAGGAGTAAAGATAAGGGATAAAGTAAATGTTGTTGCTAAGGAAACAACAAGTATTTGTTTTATTTTTTTTGTATCACCTTTTGCCTCTGCTTCTGCTATATTTTTTGAAATAGCCACCGGTAGGCCTAGTTGTGTGAGAGTGACAACAAGAATAAGGGTCGGAAAGGCCATCATATATAATCCAACGCCTTCTTCGCCTATAAACCTTGCAATCACAATCCTATTAATAAAACCAAGAACTCTTGTTACAAAGCCGGCAACTAACAAAATTATTGTTCCTTTTAAAAACTTCGACATCTCGCTACCTGCCTTCTCAAAATAGGTATAATCATATACAATTAACTATATGCACCCATGTGGACAAAGCATGACAAGGTATTATAAATTTCTCTATAATTTATACTCTAGTATTAGGAGGCGGCTCGATATGGAAATGGACAAAAGTTACGATCGTTTTCGTAAAGAAGTACACCCAGCATTAATTAGTAAGATAGAAGAGTTTTCCCTTCTTGGATATGGGACGATCAGTCAAGATAGTCTTTGGGAGTTCTTAAGTAAGAAGAAGTGGAGAAAGCCGAAGGAGGACGTGAAGGTCTATGAGGTAGTCTCAGATATTCTTTCTGTAAATGTAGGAGAATATATGAATTATGCGACTGTTGAAGCATTTAAGTCGGATGAGTTTTCGCTTGCGAATGATGAAGAGAGAAGGGAATTATTAAAATAAGTACATACTCGTCCATAAATTGACACTATTTCCTAACTGTTTCATAATATTAGAATAAAAAATACAAGCAGGTAGCATGGTGTTACCTTGCCTGGGTTACATTTTAAGGAGGATTTATACATAATGGTCAAACGCAGTAGAATTGTGGCCTTTTTGTTATTGCTGCTTCTTTTTGCAAGTACAATTGGGACAACTACGAATAGTATTTTAAAAAATATTAAACTAGGTTTGGACCTTCAAGGAGGATT
This sequence comes from Robertmurraya mesotrionivorans, assembly GCF_050971805.1. Lineage (NCBI taxonomy): Bacteria > Bacillati > Bacillota > Bacilli > Caryophanales > Bacillaceae > Robertmurraya > Robertmurraya mesotrionivorans. The sequence continues at coordinate 304,708 of NZ_JBPCCH010000001.1, forward strand.
TGAAGTCCTCTACGAAGTGGAACCTGCTAAAAAAGGCCAAGAAATTGACCAAGAAGTTTTAAATAGTACGGTAGAGGCGTTAGATAATCGAATTAACGTGCTAGGGGTAAGTGAGCCGATTATTCAAATTGAAGGTGATAATCGGATTCGTGTTCAGCTTGCCGGTGTATCTGACCAGACTAAAGCACGTGAAATTCTCTCCACAGAAGCGAATTTAACGTTCCGAAATGCTAGTGATGAAATCATGATGGATGGTACTGATTTAGTTGAGGGTGGTGCGAAGCAAACCTTTGATGAAAACAACAAACCTAGCATCTCATTACAGTTAAAGAGTGCTGATAAATTTCGAGAAGTGACACAAGAAATCGTTGGAATGGCTCCCCAGAATCAATTAATTATCTGGCTAGATTTTGAAGAAGGGAAAGATTCCTACCAAGCAGAACTTGCCAAGGAAGAACCAAAATTTCTGTCCAATCCAAATGTAAATCAAGTGTTTAATCAAGATACGGTTTCCATTGTAGGGGATTTTGAATTAGAAGAAGCAAAGACGTTAGCTTCCTTGTTAAATGCAGGAGCACTGCCAGTTAAGCTTACCGAAGTGTATTCAACTTCTGTTGGTGCTCAATTCGGGGAAGAAGCATTAAATGAAACGGTGTTTGCCGGAATCGTAGGAATTAGTGTCATCTTCTTGTTCATGCTCGTCTATTATCGTTTCCCTGGATTTATTGCTGTTATTACACTCTCTCTTTATATTTACCTGATTCTACTGATCTTTGATTGGATGAATGGAGTGTTAACTTTACCAGGAATAGCAGCTCTAATCCTCGGGGTAGGTATGGCTGTAGATGCCAACATCATTACGTATGAAAGAATTAAAGAAGAACTAAAGGTTGGAAGAACGGTTAAGTCGGCGTATGAAGTGGGAAGTAAAGGTGCGTTTTGGACTATTTTTGACTCGAACATAACAACCATTATTGCCGCTGGAGTATTATTTGCCTATGGTACAAGCTCTGTTAAAGGGTTTGCAACGATGTTAATTATCTCGATATTAGGAAGCTTCCTTACTGCTGTTTTCGCATCACGTCTATTGCTTGGTCTGTGGGTAAAAAGTGGTTTCTTAGATCAACGTCCTACTTGGCTTGGTGTAAGAAAGAAAGATATGAAAGATATTTCTGAAGGTTACGATGCCATCGATTTACCTACCAGATTCGATCGATGGGATTTTGTGAAAAATCATAAAATCATCTTTACCATTTCAGGTGTTTTATTCTCAGTAGGGCTGGTCGTTCTTATCTTGTTTAAGCTAAATCTAGGAATTGACTTTGCAAGTGGAACGAGGGTGGAAGTACCGTCCGATAAGCCAATTGAAACCGAACAGTTAAAGGATGAGTTTGCAAAATTTGATCTTGAAGCTGAAAATATTGTCATGTCTGGAGACAATAGTGACGTTGCTGTGGTTCGCTTTTTAGGCGTATTACCAAAAGAAGAAATTGCTGAGCTTAAAGCTCATTTTAAAGAATTGTACGGTTCAGAACCGAATATCAGCACGGTTTCCCCAGTGGTTGGAAAAGAGTTAGCTAAAAATGCAATGATTGCTGTAGCCATAGCATCCATTGGAATTATTCTCTATGTGTCGATTCGTTTTGAGTGGAGAATGGCTCTTGCTGCAATTGTCGCCCTCTTACATGATGTTTTCTTCATTATTGTTTTGTTTAGTTTTACAAGACTAGAGGTAGATTTGACATTTATTGCAGCCGTCTTAACTATTGTCGGTTACTCAATCAATGACACAATCGTAACATTTGACCGAATGAGAGAAAACTTGGCTAAGAAAAAGAGAATTAAAACTTATGAAGAACTTGCTGATGTTGTAAATAGTAGTTTACGTCAAACATTAGGAAGATCAGTAAATACGGTCCTAACCGTAGTTATTGCTGTTGTTGCTTTACTGCTATTCGGAAGTTCCTCCATTCTTAACTTCTCATTAGCATTGCTAATTGGATTAGTTGTTGGTGTATATTCCTCTATTTTTATCGCTGCTCAACTATGGCTAGTGATGAAAGCAAAAGAACTTAAGCAAAAGGGAGTTCTGATTACTGAAAAAGTAAAAAGAGAAAGAACAGACGAGCCGCAGGTTTAATTCTAGAACCACAGGGAATATTTCTCTGTGGTTTCTCTTTTTGAATAGGATTTTTTGGTTAGACTAATTGGTAGTGAATGGGTTGAAGGAGAGTTAAGTATTGGAAAATCAAGAGCGATTTAAAAAAGCGGAATTTGTAGCAATCATAGGGATTATCGGGAATTTAATTTTAGCTGTCTTGAAATGGGTAATTGGTGTGTATGCAAACAGTCGGGCTTTAGTTGCTGACGCTGTTAATTCGGCTTCAGATGTAGCGGGCTCTTTAGCCGTTTTTATTGGACTGCGTGCTGCTAAACAGCCACCAGATGAAGATCATCCATATGGACATGGCAAGGCGGAGTCGATTGCTGCCATTATTGTGGCTGTTTTATTGGTTTTAGTTGGATTTGAGATTGGAAAATCTTCCTTTCAAGCGTTTTTCCAACCGATTGAAGCCCCTAAACTAATTGCTCTTGTGGCGGTGATTGTATCAATTGCCATTAAAGAGACTATGTACCGTTATACCTTCTCGATGGGGAAGAAGTTAAACAGTGATGCCTTAATTGTAACTGCTTATGATCACAGGTCAGATGTGTATTCGTCTTTAGCAGCGTTAGTGGGGATTGGCTGCGCGATTTTAGGGGAAAAGCTTGCTATCGGCTGGCTCGTGTATGCAGATCCTGTAGCTGGGTTATTCGTATCCATTCTTATATTAAAATTAGCATGGAAACTGGGGAGTGAATCGATTCACAATGCTCTTGATCATGTTTTACATGAAGAGGATACCATAGAGCTTCGAAAGATTGTTGAAAGCATACCAGAGGTCAAAAAAATTGATGAACTACACGCAAGGGAACACGGTCACTATGTGATTATCGATTTGAAAATATCTGTCGATCCCTATATAACAGTCGAGGAAGGGCACCGAGTAGGGAAAAAGGTAAAGCAAAAGCTAATGGAAGAAAGACATGTTGAAAATGTGTTTGTACATATCAACCCTTACAATCCGGATAATAGTGACATTACTTATGATTAATGAAGAGTCTGCTTAGAAGCGGGCTTTTTTATTTGCTAACTGGGGAAACCATTCCATTGAACAGTAGACAGCCTCAGGGTATAATAGAAAAGCTAAGGGGTGAAGGAATGTTAAAGCCAAAATCACGCTGGAGTGTTCAACAGCATAAAAGTGAAGACGATGTGAAAGAGCTTTGTAGCGAATTGAAGATATCTCCTCTTGTAGCTTCTTTGCTTGTACGAAGAGGATTAAATACAGCATCTCTAGCTAAAAAATTTTTGTATGAACATGAAGAACAATGCCATGACCCATATCTATTAACGGGGATGGACATTGCGGTTAATAGAATTCATCAAGCAATTGAAAACCAAGAACCGATTTTAATTTTTGGTGATTACGATGCCGATGGTGTAACGAGTACATCTGTCATGATGCTTACATTAAAGGAACTAGGTGCAATTGTCGATTTTTATATTCCGAATCGTTTTACAGAAGGGTACGGTCCAAACGAACCCGCTTTTCGTCATGCTCACGAAAGTGGAGTGAAACTAATAATTACTGTGGATACAGGTATTTCAGCTGTACATGAGGCAAGTGTCTTAAAAAGTCTTGGTGTCGACTTGATTATTACCGACCATCATGAACCAGGTCCAATCCTCCCTGAAGCATTAGCAATTATTCATCCAAAGCTACCGGGAAGTACATACCCTTTCAAGGAGTTAGCTGGGGTAGGAGTGGCGTTTAAGCTTTCCCAGGCCTTACTAGGACAACTTCCTGAGCATTTACTTGAGTTTGTAGCGATTGGAACGATTGCTGACCTTGTCCCTTTGGTTGATGAGAATCGCTATTTAGTAAAAAGAGGGTTAAAAAAGATAAGAAGCAGTAGTAGAACAGGGATCAAGGCCCTTTGTAAACAAGCTGGAATCGAACAACAAACCATAGATGAGGAAACGATTGGTTTTACGATAGGACCTCGAATCAATGCAGTAGGTCGGTTAGACTCAGCGGATCCAGCTGTACACTTGCTTTTATCCGAAGACGTGGATGAAGCGGAAATGCTCGCAGAGGAAATCGATTCGTACAATAAGGAACGACAACGCATTGTATCGAGCATTGCAGATGAAGCGATTCAACAAGTAAATGATTTCTATCCTATTGAAGATAATTCTGTTATTATCGTTGGACAAGAAGGCTGGAATGCAGGAGTAGTTGGGATTGTTGCATCTAGATTAGTAGAAGCATTTTACCGTCCTACGATTGTTTTAAGCTTTGATCGGGAGAAAGGTATTGCTAAAGGCTCGGCTAGAAGCATTGAAGGATTTGATTTATTTAAGAATCTATCCACATGCAGAGAGATTCTACCTCATTTTGGTGGACATCCTATGGCGGCAGGTATGACGCTAAAACTTGAGGATGTGGATGAATTAAGATCAAGATTAAATGAGCTGGCAGTAAATCAATTGTCTGAGGAAGATTTCATCCCAATCACGGTAGTTGATTTAGAAATGTCGATTAAAGATGTACAACTAAATGCTTTAGAAGAGCTACAACTTCTTGCACCGTTCGGGACAAGCAATAAAAAACCAAAGATTTTGTTAAGAGATGCGAATATATCGCAAATTAAGAAAATCGGTGCCAATCAAAGTCATTTAAAACTAACACTAGAACATGAAGGCGCCATCCTTGACGGAATCGGTTTTCATTTAGGTGAAAAGGTAGATCATATATCGCCACAATCGAAGCTCTCAGTCGTAGGTGAATTGTCTATAAATGAATGGAATAATATAAGGAAGCCCCAAATCTTTTTACATGATCTGGCCATAAATGAATGGCAATTATTTGATTATCGTGGAATAAAGCAGGTTGGTAAGCTGAAGGAAATGGTTCCTACTAGCAAGTGGATTAGCTTTAATAACCAGATTTCAGAGAAAATAAAACAGGCACTTTCGGATCGGTTACATCTTATTGAAACGGTTGAGCAAGCTAGAAATATGGATATTGATGATCAGTATGTAGTTTTATATGATCTGCCAACATCGAAGGAATTGTTGACATCATTACTGAATGGAAAGAAACCTGCTAGAATTTATGCCCATTTTTACAAAGAGGCAAGTGACTTTTTCAGTACGATCCCAACACGGGATCATTTCAAATGGTATTATGCGTTTTTATCAAAAAAGGCACCTTTTGATTTGAAAAAATACGGTGATGAGTTAGCTAAATACCGTGGCTGGTCAAGAGAAACAATTGATTTTATGTCACAGGTGTTTTTTGAACTAGATTTTGTTAAAATAAACAATGGATTTATTACACTTAACACTAGCAGTCATAAACGAGATCTAACGAGCTCTAAAACATATCAGAAAAAACAAGAAGATTTAGCGCTTGAACAAGAATTATTATATTCCTCCTATCAGGTACTTCACTCCTGGTTGGATGAGTGTATTCGAGGCTCGGTGGAAATTGAGGAGGAAGTAAAGTAATGGATTTAAAGAAATATGTAACGATTGTAGAAGATTGGCCAAAGCCAGGGATTAAGTTTAAAGATATTACAACATTAATGGATAACGGTGACGCGTATCGTTACGCAACCGATCGTATTGTAGATTATGCAAAAGAAAGAAATATTGATATCGTCGTAGGTCCAGAAGCACGTGGTTTTATTATCGGATGCCCAGTGGCATATTCTCTAGGGGTAGGATTCGCTCCGGTTAGAAAAGAAGGAAAACTACCAAGAGAAACAGTGAAAGTAAACTACGGTCTTGAGTATGGTAGTGACGTGTTAACGATCCATAAGGATGCAATTAAACCAGGACAACGTGTATTAATCACGGATGATTTGCTGGCAACAGGTGGAACGATTGATGCAACGATTAAACTTGTAGAGCAATTAGGTGGAGTTGTTGCAGGAATTGCCTTCTTAATTGAGTTAACATATTTAGATGGAAGAAACAAATTAGATGGATATGATATTTTAACTTTAATGGAATACTAAAATAGACAAAAAAGCGCAGCAATTGTTGCGCTTTTTTTCATATATTTGGATCGAAAATGACATGATTCGACATTATTTTTAATTCTCCCAGAAAAATAACAGGCTTTCCCTTTACATATCGAGTTTTTTTTTCGATAATAGTAACAATATTACTTTTATTTTTAATAAAAAAAATAATCCTCACATTCATGGGGTAACATAGAAAGTTAAAGGTGATTATATGGCGAATGATCAAGTGTTGACCGCCGAACAAGTCATCGACCGAACGAAAAAATATTTAAATGATGAAAATGCTGCATATGTGAAAAAGGCATATGAATTCGCAAAGCATGCTCATCGTGAACAATATCGTAAATCCGGTGAACCGTACATTATTCATCCCATCCAAGTTGCAGGAATATTGGCTGACTTGGAAATGGACCCAGCTACGGTTGCTTCGGGTTTTCTTCATGACGTCGTTGAAGATACAGATGTAACAATTGAAGATCTAGCAAAAGAATTTGGTGAAGAAGTTGCCATGCTTGTCGACGGTGTTACAAAACTCGGGAAGATTAAGTATAAATCTCATGAAGAGCAGCAGGCAGAAAATCATCGAAAAATGTTCGTAGCAATGGCCCAAGACATTCGGGTCATCTTAATTAAATTAGCTGACCGGCTCCATAATATGCGTACGTTAAAGCATTTGCCAGTCGAAAAGCAAAGACGTATTTCAAATGAAACGTTAGAAATTTTCGCACCATTAGCACATCGTCTAGGGATTTCTAAAATTAAATGGGAACTTGAAGATACAGCACTACGTTACTTAAATCCACAGCAGTATTACCGTATTGTAAATTTGATGAAGAAAAAGCGTGCAGAACGTGAGCAATACTTAGACGATGTTATTAAGGAAATGCGAGTTAGCCTGGATGAAGTTTCGATCAAAGCAGAAATCTCAGGGCGTCCCAAACATATTTATAGCATTTATCGAAAAATGGCGATTCAAAACAAGCAGTTTAACGAAATATATGATTTGCTTGCAATAAGAATCGTCGTAAATTCGATAAAAGATTGTTATGCGGTGTTAGGAATCATTCATACTTGCTGGAAGCCAATGCCTGGACGATTCAAAGATTATATTGCCATGCCGAAACCAAATATGTATCAATCTCTTCATACGACCGTTATTGGACCTAAAGGTGATCCATTAGAGGTTCAGATTCGTACATTTGATATGCATGAGATTGCTGAATTTGGGATTGCTGCACATTGGGCATATAAAGAAGGAAAATCAGTTAACGAAGGCTCCTCTCTTGAAGAAAAATTAACATGGTTTAGAGAGATATTAGAATTCCAAGATGATACAGCAAATGCTGAAGAGTTTATGGAATCCTTAAAAATTGATTTATTTTCCGATATGGTGTTTGTGTTCACACCAAAAGGTGATGTATTTGAGCTACCGTCTGGTTCTGTACCTATTGATTTTGCTTATCGTATCCACTCGGAAATCGGTAATAAAACAATTGGCGCAAAGGTAAACGGTAAGATGGTGACCCTTGACTACAAGTTAAAAACAGGGGATATCATCGAGATTTTAACTTCAAAACATTCATACGGTCCTAGTCAAGACTGGTTAAAGTTAGCTCAAACATCACAAGCCAAAAATAAAATTCGTCAATTCTTTAAGAAGCAACGTAAGGATGAAAACGTTGAAAAAGGTCGCGAGCAGGTTGAGAAAGAAATCAGAAGCATGGATTTTGATGTGAAGGAAATCTTAACACCTGAAAATGTGAAAAGAGTAAGTGAGAAGTTTAACTTTTTCCATGAGGATGACTTGTATGCGGCTGTTGGATATAACGGGATCACTGCTCTTCAAGTAGCCAATCGTTTGACTGAGAAATGGAGAAAGAAGCGAGATCTTGAACAAGTTAGCACAATTTCAAATGCAGTGTCAGAATTAAAGTCATTCCCTTCGACGAAAAAGAGGGAATCAGGTGTGAGGGTTACGGGAATAGATAATCTTCTTATCCGACTTTCTAGATGTTGCAGTCCTGTTCCAGGAGACGAGATTGTTGGCTTCATAACGAAAGGTCGCGGTGTCTCTGTCCATCGTGCGGATTGTTCAAACATCGATACTGAGGATGCAAAGGCTAGACTGATACCGGTTGAATGGGAAACAGGATTAAATAATAAAAAGGAATATAACGTGGACATTGAAATCAGTGGGTACGACCGACGCGGTTTATTAAATGAGGTCCTACAGGCTGTGAATGAAACGAAAACGAACATATCAGCGGTTTCCGGAAAGTCAGATCGAAATAAGATGGCAACAATCAATATGTCTATTGCTATCAATAATGTAAGTCATTTACAAAAGGTCGTGGAACGTATTAAGCAAATTCCTGATATATATTCTGTTCGCAGAGTAATGAATTAGAAAGTTAAGGAGTTTACTCTTATGAGAGTGGTTGTTCAAAGAAGCAAAGAAGCTAGCGTGACAGTAGACGGTAAAACGATAGGGGAAATTACAAAAGGATTCGTTCTTCTTGTCGGTATTACTCACAGTGACACAACGGAGGATGCAAAGTACGTTGCAGAGAAAATCGTCAATCTTCGTGTGTTTGAGGATCAGGAAGGGAAAATGAATTTATCCTTGTCTCAAGTGGAAGGAGAAATTTTGTCAATCTCTCAGTTCACCTTATACGGTGATTGTCGCAAAGGGAGAAGACCTAACTTCATGGAGGCTGCCCATCCAGATCATGCTAGTGTGATATACAATCAATTTAATCAATTGTTACGGGATCAAGGTGTAAAGGTTGAAACAGGTCAATTTGGAGCAATGATGGATGTAGCTCTTATTAACGACGGCCCGGTAACACTGATCATTGAGAGCAAGTAAAAAGCGAGTTCAATTGAACTCGCTTTTTTTATAAGATAAGAAAGTATAAGTTTTTGAACTTTGAACAGTGTCTAGCTCCAGCGCCTAGCTCCTCGGGGTCATAAGCCAAAGCCCTACAGAGGTCAGGACCTCTTTCGTTCTTCGTCTTATGCCTGTCGGAGCTTACCAAGGCGCTTGCGCTTTTCTTATTTAAAGTATTTTGCCAAACCTTGGTAAATTCCAGTTGCTGCATTTGCTTGATAGCTCCCCGAATTGACCAATGTTTCTTCAGCAGAATTACTTAAATAGCCTAATTCTAGAAGTACAGAAGCACGTTTATTTTCTCTTAACACATGATAATCACCGTAGCGAACACCACGATCTTTCAGCTTTGTGAAACTAGCAACCTCTTTGCCTACAGTAGTAGCTAAACTTTGCTGATAGTTATGATAATAATAAGAGGTCATCCCTCGAACCGAGGAGTCGAGGATGCTATCAAAATGGATCGAAACAAACGCATCAGCCGCATGTGTATGTGACATACCAACACGAGAGCTTAATGATAAATACGAATCCGTATTTCGAGTCATAACTACGTTTGCTCCTGCAGTTTTTAGTTTATCGTACAATAGTTGAGCGGTTTTCAACGTTAAGTTCTTTTCATAGCTGCCTTTAATACCAGTAGCTCCTGTATCTCGACCACCATGACCAGGGTCAATAACAATAACTTTATTTTTTAAGTATTGTTCTGCACCAGGTCTCTCAATTTGCTGAGAGGCTCCACTTACTGTTACTAGCCATCCCGCTACAAATCCCTTTGATCCATTTTTCAACTGAATTTCGTACCAGTCATTTTGCACAGAAAGAACGGTAAAGGTTTCACCGGCATTTGCTCTACTAATGACTGAACTGTTTGTTGTGGCAGACTTTCTGATGTTTGTTCCGTTATAAAGGATCGTTACAGTACTATTTTCATCAACATCCACCTTAGTAGTTGTTGAAGACTGTTCCTTGGAAAGATACCAACTAGCAACCCAACCGAATTGACCGTTTTTTAACTTAATTTTTGCCCAATTATTTTCTTCAGCTAAAATTTCAAATGCTTGTCCTTTTGAAACCGTTCCTACGATTTTGCCACTTAAGGAACCTGTGCTTCGAACATTCAGAGTAGTTGCCGTAATCGTCCCAATCAACCCACTAGAAGAATTCGTGTTTGTTTGATTGGGAACGGAAGGTTGAGAAGAAGTAGAGCTAATTTCTACAAACTCTTTACTAACCCAAGCAGTTTGTCCATTATATTGTATTTTTACCCAACTGTTTTCCACACTTAGGATCGAAACAGTGCTACCCTTTTGAAGCTTTCCAAGGATATTACCTGATGTGGAAGCGGTAGAACGAACATTTAGATTGTTTGCAGTTACCTTTCCAGTCTGTTGACTACTGCTTGAGCCTCCTGTATCAGATTTTATATCCTGGATAAATTCCGCTGCTACCCATCCTGTTACACTAGAGGTTTTAATTTGATGCCAGTTTGATTCTGTTTTGATAATCGTGACGGTAGCCCCTTGAGATAAAGTTGTTACTACCTTATAAGAGGTGCTAGGACCTGAACGAACACGGAGTTGATTCGCTGTTACGATTCCACTCTTTGACGACGAAACTTCATTTGCAGAATGTTTTTTAACAAGCCAAGCGGCTACCCATCCCTTTTTCCCAGAGGAATTTAAGGATACTTGAATCCAATCCGATTTTTCCTCTATCACAGAAAAACGGTCCCCTCGTTTCACCACCTCAATGACTTTATAACTAAGTCCTGGTCCCTCTCTTACATTTAACGTGTCAGTTGTAATTTCAACAGTTGATCCTTCAGCAAATGCTGAGTCAGGTTTGATGGGGAATGGACTGCATAAAAGAAGAAACGTCAGAAAAAACAATATGTATTTATTTTTGTACAAGTGTGAATCTCCCTCCCTGATAAATGGTAAGTAAGGGTATTGATGTATAAGTTTTAAGTACCAACCTCTATAATAAAGGAAGAATTTACATATGTTAATACGATGCGAGTAATTTTTCCCTATAAATTAATAAACAATGTTAATTAGCTGAAACTTTTTCTAAAAAAGGGACAAACTATAGGGGATACAATAGACGGGGTGATAACATATGAGATATAGTGATAAGGCGTTTTCTACACATGATGGAGATAACCAAATTTTTGGGGTCGATTTTCATGATTTTATCCAAAAAGAAAAAAACTCAAATATGGTAGAGTTAGCAAGTGAGTTTGGTCTATCGATTCGAGATGTGAAAAAGCTGAAAAAAAGATTAGAGAGATCGTAAGTTTTGTAATATATCTTGACATTCTGAATACTCGAACGTAATATATAAACTAATATTAAAAGACGAATAACCGTTTGATGGAGCAAAGTAGTTAAACTCCCACGTGAAAAGAGAGGAAATGTCGATAGGCTGAAAGCATTTCCGCATTGTGGCTTAATGAAAGAACACTCCGTAGGCTTCGCTTCGAACAATCATATGATTTAGTAGGAGAGGAACGTTGACAGGCGTTAACTGTAAAAGTGGAAGTGGCTTGTTCCTGAGTTGCTTCAATTAGGGTGGCACCACGGGATATTAACTCTCGTCCCTTGTATGTAATAGTACAAGGGACGGGAGTTTTTTGCATTCTTACGATTATATTTACAATAGGCTTTTTCGTAAAGATTGTTGTTAAAATCTTAAAGCCGATTTTAACGTAGAAATAGTTATTTTACGCTTAAGAATTTAGTTTGCAGGCTCTTTTCTTATTAAAATTATGCTATTTTCTGCGGAAACTTGGCACAATCATTAAAATAATGTTCCAAAAGCAACAAAGTTTAAGAAAAGAGCCTTTACATAAAAAAGATAGCTAGGAGGGGTTCCAAATGGCGTTAAAGCTACCAAGAGGAACACAAGATATTCTCCCAGGAGAAGTTGAAAAATGGCAATTTATTGAAACGGTTGCTAGAGATTTATGCGAGAGATTTCAATATAAAGAGATTCGTACACCGATCTTTGAACATACAGAAGTTTTTACGAAGGGTGTAGGCGATACAACGGATATTGTTCAGAAGGAAATGTATACGTTTGAGGACCGTGGAGGAAGAAGTTTAACTCTACGTCCAGAGGGAACAGCAGCTGCGGTACGATCTTTTGTCGAACATAAAATGTTTGGTTACGCTAACCAGCCAGTGAAACTTTTTTACATGGGGCCGATGTTCCGTTATGAAAGACCACAGGCGGGGAGATATCGCCAATTTGTCCAGTTTGGTGTGGAAGCTCTTGGCAGTGCAGATCCCGCTATTGATGCAGAGGTAATTGCTCTTGCAATGAGTATTTATCAATCATTAGGTCTGAAAAAGCTAAAGCTAATAATCAATAGTCTTGGTGACAAGGAAAGTAGAAACGCTCACAGAGAAGCTTTAATCAATCATTTTTCACCAAGAATTGATGAGTTTTGTGGCGATTGTAAATCAAGATTAGAAAAAAATCCTCTTCGAATTCTTGATTGTAAGAAGGATCGTGACCATGAGCTTATGTCTTCAGCACCATCCATCCTACAATATTTAAATGATGATTCTAAAAAATATTTTGATAAAGTTCAACAATATTTAACTGACCTAGGAATTGATTTTGAAGTCGATCCCAATCTTGTAAGGGGGCTAGACTACTACAATCAAACGGCTTTTGAAATTATGAGTGATGCTGAAGGGTTTGGAGCCATTACGACTCTTTGTGGCGGAGGACGTTACAATGGGCTTGTAGAAGAAAGTGGTGGACCAGAAACTCCAGGTATTGGCTTTGCACTTAGTATTGAACGCTGTTTGGCAGCACTTCATGCTGAAGGAATTGAACTTCCAGTGACACAGGGAATTGATTGTTTTCTCGCTTCATTAGGTGATGCAGCCAAGGACTATACAGTAAAGCTTTTACATGAGCTGCGTAAAGCAGGTTATTCTGCGGAACGAGATTATCTCGATCGAAAAATCAAAGCTCAGTTGAAGACAGCGGATCGCTTACAAGCCAAGTATGTAGCAGTACTCGGAGACGATGAACTTCAAGCGAATAAAATCAGCGTGAAGGACATGGAAAGTGGAAATCAAATTGAAGTACCGTTAGATACATTTATTGAAGAATTTTCAGCAATTTATAAAAAAGGGAGATAGGAACATGTACGGTAGAACGTATTTTTGTGGAGAGGTAACAGAACAGCATATAGGAGAAAGTATTACGTTAAAGGGATGGGTGCAAAGACGTCGCGATTTGGGTGGATTAATTTTTATCGACTTGCGTGACCGTACTGGAATTATCCAAGTGGTGTTTAATCCAGAGGTTTCACCAGAAGCTCTAGCTCTAGCAGAAAAAATTCGAAATGAATACGTTGTGGATATAGTTGGGACAGTTATTGCCAGAGAAGCTGGTACGATAAATGAAAACCTGCAAACAGGTCGAATTGAAATACAAGCAAAGCAGGTTACTATTATTAACGAGGCAAAAACACCTCCATTTACAATTGCAGACCAAACGGATGTATCCGAGGATGTTCGCTTGAAATATCGATACTTGGATCTTAGAAGACCTGCTATGTTTGAGACATTTAAAATGCGTCATCAAGTAACGCAAATTATTCGTAACTTCCTTGATCGAGAAGGGTTCTTAGATGTAGAAACTCCAATTCTAACTAAAAGTACACCAGAGGGTGCACGTGATTATTTAGTACCTAGTCGTGTCCATCCAGGTGAGTTTTACGCCTTACCGCAATCACCGCAAATATTTAAACAACTTCTTATGGTGGGTGGTTTTGAAAGGTATTATCAAATTGCAAGATGCTTCCGTGATGAAGACCTTCGTGCAGACAGGCAGCCTGAATTTACTCAAATAGATATTGAAACGAGCTTTATGAGCCAAGATGATATTATTTCCCTGATGGAAGATATGATGAGTGAAATGATGTCAAAGGTAAAGGGATTGCAAGTGGAAACGCCGTTTGCCCGTATGCCATATCAAGAGGCGATGGCACGTTTTGGATCCGATAAGCCAGACACTCGTTTTGGCATGGAGCTAGTGGATCTTTCAGAAATCGTTAAGAATTCTAGCTTTAAGGTTTTTGCAGGTGCGGTTTCATCAGGCGGCCAAGTAAAGGCTATTAATGTGAAGCAGGCTGCGACCAAGTATTCTCGTAAAGATATCGATGCATTAACTGAATTTGTAGCTGTCTATGGAGCAAAAGGTTTGGCTTGGTTAAAATCGGAAGAGGAAGGTCTAAAAGGACCAATCTCCAAATTTATTACCGAAGAAGAACAGACGGCTTTAAAGTCTGCGTTGTCAATTGAAACGGGAGACTTACTTCTTTTTGTAGCTGATAAAAAGAGTGTGGTGGCTGATGCATTAGGTGCCCTTCGATTAAAACTTGGGAAAGAGCTTGAATTAATCGATCAAAGCAAATTCAACTTCTTATGGATTACCGATTGGCCATTACTTGAGTATGATGAGGCAGATGGGCGTTATTATGCGGCTCACCATCCATTTACTATGCCAGTTAGAGAAGACCTTCACTTATTAGACGAAAATCCAGCTCTTGTTCGAGCACAGGCGTATGATCTTGTCCTGAATGGCTATGAGCTTGGGGGAGGATCTCTGCGTATTTTCGAAAGAGATGTTCAGGAAAAAATGTTCAGTATTTTAGGATTTACTCCAGAGGAAGCGAAAGCTCAGTTCGGTTTCTTGCTTGAAGCTTTTGAATACGGAACTCCTCCTCATGGTGGAATTGCTCTTGGGCTAGACAGACTCATCATGCTTTTAGCAGGCAGAACCAATTTAAGAGATACGATTGCGTTTCCAAAAACTGCTAGTGCAAGCTGTTTATTAACAGATGCTCCGGGTGAAGTTAGCGAGGCGCAGCTTTCTGACCTTCATCTGTCATTAAAACGTAATATTTCTGTCCAATAGAGTCATCTTGAAACTTATATAAAGGTGTGTTATAGTTTAATCAAACATAAGAATCCTGATGTGTTCGTGGTATTACCTAAAGTTTTGACCAACAGCTTTACTACGGGAGTTTGAGTTTTCGAGTGGCGTAAATGCCTATGGCTTAGGACTTACAAAAGCTTGGAACAGAACACCCACCTGCTTATGCGGGATCAAAACGAAGGCATCGAGCGACGGCACGATTGGGATTCTTACTTTATTTACATAACCTTACACCCTTATGCTACTATCAGCATAGGGGTTTTTTGATGTTCTGTATGGATCCATCCTAGACTTGTTTTTGTTTGTGAGTATGGTATAGTCATATCGAGAAAAATAAGTTAAGAAACCTATTACATAAATATAGATGCTGGAGTGATGAAGATGTTGCACCAATTTTCCCGCAATGAACTTGCGATTGGAAAGGAAGGAATTGATACATTAAAAGGAAGTACAGTTGCTGTATTAGGAATCGGTGGAGTAGGCTCGTTTTCTGCTGAGGCACTAGCACGGTCTGGCGTTGGGCGTCTCATTTTAATTGATAAAGATGATGTTGATATAACAAATGTGAATCGTCAAATCATTGCCTTACTTTCCACAGTGGGAAGGCCCAAAGCCGACTTGATGAAGGAACGCATAATGGATATTAATCCTGAGTGTGAAGTCATTTCATTAAAAATGTTTTATACAGAGGAGACGTATGAAGAAATCTTTCAATACGGACTTGATTTCGTAGTAGATGCTTCAGATACTATTTCGTATAAAATTCATCTAATGAAAGAGTGTTTAAAGCGAAATATACCAATGATCTCAAGTATGGGAGCAGCTAATAAAATGGACCCTACTCGTTTCCAAATTGCGGATATTTCAAAAACTCATACGGATCCGATTGCAAAGGTCATTCGCACCCGTTTACGTAAAGAAGGTATTAGAAAAGGAATACCGGTAGTTTTTTCAGATGAAAGCCCGATCGTCATTCGCGAGGACGTTCGAAAAGTAGTTGGGAAAGAGGATGCAGAGATAAGGAAGGCAAAGATGCCACCTTCTTCCAATGCTTTCGTGCCATCTGTTGCCGGTCTTATTATGGCAAGCTATGTCATCCGTGAGCTATTAAAAGACATAAAAATTTCTACGGTAAAAGATAGTGAATAGGTGAGTAAAAACGGACAAGCACACGCCTTGTCCGTTAATTTTTCATCAGCTTTTCATAGATGGAAGCAAGTGCTTGCTCAAACTTTCCGGTTTTTTTCGGCTTATAATAAACCTTCTTTTTTATTTTGTCAGGTAAGTACTGCTGTTTAACCCACCCGTTTTCATAATCATGTGGATATAAGTAATCAATACCTCTTCCTAGGGAGGTGGCTCCTTTATAATGAGCATCCTTCAAATGTAGTGGCACTTCACCGCTTAGACCCGCTTCAATATCAGCAATCGCAAGGTCTAACGCTTTATAGGCAGAATTAGACTTAGGAGAAAGGCATAGCTCAATAACAGCATTAGCTAGCGGAATCCTCGCTTCAGGAAATCCTAGACGTTCAGCTGTTTCGATGGCGGCCAGTGTTCTTGCACCCGCCTGAGGATTGGCAAGACCAATGTCTTCATAGGCAATAACGATTAATCTTCTGCTTATGCTTACTAAATCACCTGCGACAATGAGTCTCCCTAAATAATGAAGTGCTGCATTTACATCACTGCCTCTTATTGATTTTTGAAAAGCAGAAAGAACATCGTAATGAGCATCCCCATCGCGGTCATGTGAAAAGCTCTTCT
This sequence comes from Robertmurraya mesotrionivorans, assembly GCF_050971805.1. Taxonomy (NCBI): domain Bacteria; kingdom Bacillati; phylum Bacillota; class Bacilli; order Caryophanales; family Bacillaceae; genus Robertmurraya; species Robertmurraya mesotrionivorans. The sequence continues at coordinate 321,467 of NZ_JBPCCH010000001.1, forward strand.
TTTGTAAGCATTCCTCAGCAATCTCAATAGTAATGGTAATGACCCCAAACTCATTAGGTTCAGTAGAAATAATGGCTAGTTCAAGTGCATTGAGAGAACTCCTTACATCGCCGTTTGAAGCACTTGCAAAATGTTCTTTTGCTGGGTTTGATATGTGCACGTTGTAATTTCCCAATCCTCGGTCTTTATCATTCAATGCATGGTTAAGTGCTCTTATTATTTCGTCAGCTGTTAATGGCTTTAGCTCAAAGATTTGACAACGACTACGGATCGCTGGATTAATGGCATGATATGGATTGCTAGTCGTTGCCCCGATTAGGACAATGGCTCCATTTTCTAAATGAGGAAGAAGAAAATCTTGTTTTGCTTTATCGAGACGGTGAACCTCATCGAGTAATAGGATTACTTTGCCGGACATTTTTGCTTCTGCAGCAACCACCTCGAGGTCTTTTTTGTTATTTGTCACAGCGTTTAAGGTACGAAAGGCATATTTTGTACTACCTGCAATCGCGCTAGCAATGGATGTTTTTCCAACACCAGGTGGTCCATAAAGAATCATGGATGAAAGCTGTTTTGCTTTTACCATACGCTGAATAATCTTTCCTTCACCGACGAGGTGCTGCTGACCGATAATCTCATCAATCGTTCTTGGCCGCATTCGGAAGGCAAGTGGCTTCCCGTTCATATTCATCGCTCCGTTTATCATTTTACCTAAAGGTAACATACGTTCGTGTTATTTGCATACTATTATGCTATAATGTCAAATGTCTATCAAATAAGTCAGGATTTTGTTAAGATTTACAAGAAACCATTTTGTTTAGAGGAATTGATTGGTAATGGGTTTTAAAAAGACAGGACAAGTGGGTCCGAGATTTTTCATTTATTTTTTAGGTTTATTAATTATGTCCCTTGGAATTGTATTATTAATAAAGGCTGATATAGGAGCTACTCCATGGGATGTTCTTCATGTGGGCCTTCATTACCAATTTGGGCTAACGATTGGTACATGGTCAATTATTGTTGGGGTGGCCATCTTAACTTTAGCGACAATCATTTCTAAGGAATATCCGAAAATCGGTGCGTTTTTAAATATGCTATTAGTTGGCGTTTTTATTGATATGTATTTTCTGCTTCCGATCATTCAAACACCAGATGACTGGGGTGGAAAATCTTTGATGTTTGCCGCTGGTCTTCTATTAAATGGGTACGGAATGGGGTTATATATTTCTGCTTCCTTCGGTGCTGGACCAAGAGACAGCCTAATGATTGCTTTAACGGATAGAACAGGGTGGAAGGTTACCTATGTCCGGGCTTGTATAGAAATTATTGTACTGATTATTGGGTGGCAACTCGGTGGACCAGTGTTTGTTGGTACCGTCGTGTTCAGCTTTGTAATTGGACCTATCGTTGGCATTGCCTTACCACAGTGCCAAATACTAACGGATTATTTCCTTAGTAAATTACACACCGCTAAAAGAATGGCTGATCATACAAAAGAAGAAATTAGTAATCGAGGTGCTAGTTTATGAAAATATCAACAAAAGGTCGCTATGGATTAACAATCATGATCGAGCTCGCCAAAAAACACGGCGAAGGACCAACATCACTTAAAACGATCGCTCAAGCAAATGATTTATCTGAGCATTATTTGGAGCAGTTAATAGCTCCTCTTAGAAACGCTGGATTTGTTAAGAGCATTCGTGGTGCATATGGTGGTTATGTTCTAGCAAAGGGACCAACGGAAATTAGTGCAGGTGATATTATCCGAGTGTTAGAAGGTCCTATCAGTCCCGTTGAAGGGATTGAGGATGAAGAGCCTGCAAAGCGTGCATTATGGATGAGAATCCGTGATGCTGTGAAAGGTGTTTTAGATAATACAACACTAGAAGAATTAGCAAACCACACAGATGACGGAGAGTCAGATTCCTATATGTTTTACATATAGGAGAAAAGGTAAAGCTAGTTTCAAGTGGATATTTTTAAGTAGGTGAACATGTTGAATCATATATATTTGGATCATGCAGCAACGGCTCCTGTTCATACGGATGTCATTGAGACGATGGCCGTGGTGATGAAAGAGCAATTTGGGAATCCGTCTAGTATTCATTCTTATGGAAGGTCGGCAAGATCTATAGTAGACGAGTCTCGTTCAAAAATTGCGAAGAGCATTGGAGCAAAAACGGAAGAGATCATTTTTACAAGTGGAGGCACCGAGAGTGATAATCTTGCCATTTTAGGAGTGGCGAAATCTTATCAAAAGAATGGTAACCATATTATTACTACCATGATCGAACATCATGCCGTTTTACACGCTTGTAAAAGTCTTGAAAAGGAAGGCTTTGAAGTAACTTACTTACCAGTTGATGAACATGGGCAAATTTCGGTCGAAGACTTTAAGAAAGCACTCCGAGATGAAACGATTCTCGTAACCATTATGTACGGAAATAACGAAGTGGGTGCTGTTCAACCGATTAAAGAAATTGCCAAGCTATTAGAAAATCATCAAGCAAAATTTCATACAGATGCTGTTCAAGCCTTTGGTTTAATTGATTTGGACGTAACTGAGCTTGGCGTGGACTTGTTATCCGTCTCAGCACATAAAATTAATGGACCTAAAGGGATTGGGTTCCTATATGTAAAGCAAAATACTGCATTAACGCCACTTTCCTTCGGGGGAGAACAAGAACGAAAAAGACGTGCGGGAACAGAGAACGTAGCGTCTATCGCTGGTTTTGCTAAAGCGGTTGAAATAGCTTCGATTGAGAGAGCTGAAAAGGTCGAGCAATTTATCGAGTTTAAAAAGTTGCTGCTTGAATCTCTTCAATCGAAAAATATTACTTTCTCAGTAAACGGATTGCTTGAAAATACCCTCCCACATGTACTAAACTTAAGCTTTCCAGGCACAGATGTCGAATCAATGCTTGTGAATCTGGATATGGAAGGTGTGGCTGTATCGAGTGGTTCTGCTTGTACAGCTGGTTCAATTGATCCTTCTCATGTTTTAGTGGCAATGTTTGGTCAAGAATCAGAACGAGTGAGAAACTCAATCCGATTTAGCTTTGGCCTTTATAATACAAAAGAGCAGGTCTTAAATTCAGCTGAAGTTACGGCGAAAATAGTAACTAGGCTGACACGATAAAGCTTGCGAATGAGGTGAAGAAAGTGAAAAAAGACAACAAGGACATACGTGTTGTCGTAGGTATGTCTGGGGGAGTAGACTCATCTGTAGCAGCCTTACTCTTAAAAGAACAAGGGTATGATGTGATTGGAATTTTCATGAAAAACTGGGATGACACCGATGAGTTCGGTGTTTGTACGGCTACCGAGGATTACGAGGATGTTATTCGAGTATGCAATCAAATTGGTATACCTTATTATGCAGTGAATTTTGAAAAGCAATATTGGGATAAGGTGTTTACTTACTTCCTAGAAGAATATAAAGCAGGTAGAACTCCAAATCCCGATGTGATGTGTAACAAGGAAATTAAGTTTAAAGCATTTTTAGAGCATGCTATGAAGCTAGGTGCGGACTATTTAGCAACCGGTCATTACGCAAGAGTCGAATACCGTGATGGGGAATACAAAATGTTACGTGGAGTAGATGAAAACAAGGATCAAACGTATTTCTTAAACCAGCTTTCTCAAAACCAACTTGAAAAAGTGATGTTTCCAATAGGTGATATTGAAAAAGCAAAGGTAAGAGAGATTGCTCAGAAAGCAGACTTAGCAACTGCGACAAAAAAGGACAGTACGGGAATTTGCTTTATTGGCGAGCGTAATTTCAAAGAATTTCTAAGTAATTATTTGCCAGCTCAGCCTGGGAATATGGAAACACTTGAGGGAGAAGTTGTCGGTAAGCATGATGGGTTAATGTACTATACAATCGGTCAGAGACATGGCTTAGGAATTGGTGGTGCGGGCGACCCTTGGTTTGTCATCGGTAAAGACCTTGAGCGCAATGTACTTTTCGTAGGACAAGCATTTCATAATGATAAATTGTACTCTGATTCAATCATTGCTGTTGATGTTAGTTGGGTTACCGGCAAGGAAGTGATGCAGACTTTTGAGTGTACGGCTAAATTCCGCTACCGTCAGCCTGATAACAAAGTAACTGTTCATAGATTAGATGATGGGACAGTAAAGGTGATATTCGCTGAGCCAATCCGAGCCATTACACCTGGTCAATCGGTTGTCTTTTATCAAGGGGATGAATGCCTTGGCGGAGGAACAATTGACAAAGTATTCCGTGATGAAAAGCAATTAACTTATGTAGGGTAACGAGAAAACCTCGATTCATATGGTCGAGGTTTTCGTATGTATAAAAAGGACAAAACTAGATGAAAAGAAGTTATAATAAAAAAAGAAAATAAATAATGGAGCGTGTACTATGGATAAAAATGAAAAAGGGATTCAATTGATGAAGGAGGGAAAGTGGGAAGAAGCTGCTGGATTGTTTATGAAGGCAATTGAGGATAATCCGAATGATGCGGTATCGTATATAAATTTCGGAAACGTATTATCGGCAGTTGGAGAAAATGAGAAGGCACTCAAATTTTTTCAGAAAGCGATAGAAATCGATGAAAATGCAGCAACGGCTTATTATAACGCTGGAAACCTATATTTCGAAAATGAACAATTAGAAGAAGCAAAAAATATGTTTGAACTGGCAATGAGAAAGGGACTGCATTCTAGTGATAATTATTTTATGCTTGGACTTACGCTTATTCAGTTAGAACAGCCTAAGCTTGCCTTACCTTATTTGCAAAGAAGTGTGGAGCTAAATGGAGATGATGCAGAAGCTCGTTTTCAATTTGGATTATGTCTAGCAAATCAAGAATTACTTGACGAGGCGATCAAGCAATTTAATGCATGTGTAGAGTTAGATCCGTCACATGCTGATGCTTATTATAATCTTGGTGTTGCATATGGTTTTAAGGAAGATGGAAAAAAAGCACTTGATATGTTTGAAAAAGCATTGGAATTACAACCTGATCATCTGCTAGCAGGTTACGGAAAGAAATTAATCGAGAAAAGTTAATCTTCATTCGTAGCGGATTTTTATGTAAGGAGGGGAGTTCTTTGGAGGGACAAGAAACGCTCGATTTGTTTAAGGATCAAGGAAGATTTATAAAAGGAAAGCATCTTGTCACAATCTTTCATAATGAACAAAATTTGTACACCGTTCTAAGAATTCGCGTGGAAGAAACGAATGAGAATTATGAAGATAAAGAAGCTGTTATTACCGGTTATTTTCCAAAAGTTCATGAACAGGAAACGTACATATTTTATGGAGAGTTAAAGGACCATCCGAAATTTGGTCAACAATTTCATGCAACACATTTTCGAAAGGATATACCCCAAACGAAGCAAGGGGTAGTGAGCTATTTATCAAGTGAGCTTTTTAAAGGAGTCGGAAAGAAAACCGCTGAAAAAATCGTTGAAGTTTTAGGGGAAAATGCCATCTCTAAAATTATGCAACAACCTTCTTTACTTGATGAAATACCAAAGCTTCCCCCGGATAAGGCAAAGGAAATTTATGATACCCTTATTGAGCATCAAGGGTTAGAGCAGGCGATGGTTGCTTTAAATCAATATGGATTTGGTCCTCAAATTTCTATGCGGATTTATCAGGCGTATAAGGACCAGACAGTAGAAGTGGTTCAGTCGAATCCTTATAAGCTTGTTGAAGATATTCAAGGTATTGGGTTTACCAGAGCAGATGACCTTGGGTTTCAACTTGGAATTTCCGGTCATCACCCTGACCGTATAAAAGCGGCCTGCTTATATACGCTTGAGGTTGAGTGTATGCAAAATGGCCATGTATACATGGAAACAGAGTTATTGCTCGATAAGGTAAAGACATTATTAGAAGAAAACAAACGTGATGAAATTGACTTTTCACCTATTGGAGCAGAAGTAGTCAAGCTTGAAGAAGAAGGGAAAATCATCGTTGAAGAAATGAGGGTGTATTTACCTTCCCTTTTTTTCTCCGAAAAAGGTCTTGTTACAAGCATCAAAAAAATCGTCTCTCAAACACAGTATGAAAATCAGTTTCCGGATTCTGAATTTTTACTCGCCCTTGGAAATCTAGAGGAACGACTAGGAGTTCAGTATGCGCCGACTCAAAAAGATGCGATTCAGACGGCTTTGATGTCACCAATGCTGATCTTAACAGGTGGGCCAGGTACAGGAAAAACAACGGTTATTAAAGGGATTGTTGAGCTATATGCTGAATTGCATGGCTGCTCTTTAGATCCAAATGATTATAAAGGAGACGAGCCCTTTCCATTTATATTAGCAGCGCCAACTGGCCGTGCAGCAAAACGAATGACGGAATCTACGGGACTTCCTGCGGTTACCATTCACAGGCTTTTAGGATGGAATGGGGTTGAAGGGTTTAGCAGAAATGAAGACAACCCGTTAGAAGGGAAAATTTTGATTGTAGATGAGACGTCAATGCTTGACATATGGCTTGCTAATCAGCTTTTTAAAGCTTTGCCTGAATCCATTCAAGTCATATTGGTTGGGGACGAGGATCAATTACCTTCTGTAGGTCCGGGGCAAGTACTAAAGGATCTCCTAGAATGCGGTGTTCTTCCCGTCGTTAGGCTCACAGATATTTATCGCCAAGCGGAAGGATCCTCTATTATTGAGCTTGCTCATGAAATTAAGTCGGGACGTTTACCTGCCAATATAAGTATGCAACAAAAGGACCGCTCCTTTTTTAGATGTAACGCAAACCAAATTGCGGATGTAGTTGAGAAGGTCGTCCGAAATGCGAAAAGTAAAGGTTATACAGCAAAAGATATACAGGTGCTTGCACCGATGTATAAAGGACCTGCTGGAATCGATCGCTTGAACACGTTAATGCAAACCATTTTTAATCCCAACCCTGATGGGACGAGGAAAGAAATAAAGTACGGCGATGTGACTTATCGTGTCGGGGATAAAGTGTTACAGCTTGTGAATCAGCCGGAAAATAATGTGTTTAATGGCGATATAGGTGAAATTGTATCCATCTTCTATGCAAAAGAAAATACGGAAAAAGAGGATATGATCGTTGTATCCTTTGAGGGTGCGGAAGCTACATATACCAGACAAGACCTTCAGCAAATAACCCATTCTTATTGCTGCTCTGTTCACAAATCTCAAGGGAGTGAATTTCCAATTGTAATCCTCCCAGTAGTAAGAAGCTATTATCGAATGCTGCGAAGAAATCTTTTGTATACAGCTATTACGAGAAGTAAACAGTTTTTGATCCTTTGTGGAGAAGAAGAGGCTTTAAGGGTCGGTATTTCAAGATCGGATGAACAAGAAAGATTGACCACCTTACGAATGAAATTGGAAAAAGCCATTGCAAGCAATAACGAGAGCAACGAAAAGGGTACATTACAAAATGCGGAGGAGTACTTGCTGTCTATAGACCCCATGATTGGTATGGAAGGAATTACTCCATATAGCTTTATGGGAAGCTGATCATTACATTTGGAAATCGTTTCACGTTATGATTTTTTGCTTCGTCGTGAACAATAGTAATGTTCGAAAGAGGTGGTATCTTGCGGACATTTACATTGCTAAAGGGAGTTAGTGTGTACGAGAAAGAAAGCGGATCAAAGGTTGGTGAAGTCAATGACCTCATCATTTCTGCGACTAGTGGCTCGGTCCAATCCTTGCTAGTAAAGCAAGGAATGCTTGTTAAAAGAACCGCACTGCTTGATATTCAAGACGTCACTTCCTTTGGCTCGGATGGAGTAATGATTGAAGACCGAACTTTGCTTAGACCAATCAAAAGGGGCAGTGATTCTTCCGTTGCATTTTGTCGAGGTCTATCCGGGAACATGCTGTTATCTAGTGACGGAGAGCAGCTCGGGTTGATTGAGGATGTATATTTTAAGGAAGAATTGGGCACAATCGTAGGGTATCAATGTTCGGATGGCTTTTTTTCAGACATCAAAGAAGGAAAGCGTGTCATCAAAACGGATGAACCCCTCCAGTATGGAAAAGACGCCATCATCGTGAACGTAAAAAAATCTTAGAGCACATGCTTTAAGATATACCTATACGTGAGGTGTCTACGATGTTAAAATGCCCAAACTGCCAAAGCAAAGATATCGGGAAAATTGGAATTAACCAATACTATTGCTGGAACTGCTTCATTGAACTAACTTTAGCAAAAGGAATCATTAATACTCACCAAGTTGAGGAAGACGGTACATTAAGCTCATTAGACGATCTTTTTGGAGAAGATGAACGCCGATATAGCTCATAAATCTATTAAGAGGTGAGATAAATGAATCGAATGGTAACTTCTGCAATTGCAATTGGAGCAGGTGTTGTTGCATATAATTACGCTCGTAAAAACAAAATGATGTCAGGGCGTGGAATGAAAAAAATGCAGCGTAGAATTTCGAGAATGTTTTAATACAAAGAAAAGTCCCTGTAAAAAAGGGGCTTTTCTTTTTGTATATTTCTTACTGTTCCACTTTAAACTATAGACAAGGAGTGGATACAATGGACATTCGTTTAAAATGGTATTACCGACTTGGTTTTTTGCTTTTGTTATTCATTGTATTATTTGTTTTTCTGAAACTACAGCCAATCTGGTTGCCCATTTTTAAAATCACAATGATCGTCGTACTCCCATTTATCATCGCAGCATTTATTTCTTATTTACTACATCCTGTCGTTGAAACACTTCATGAAAATTATTTACCAAGATGGTTAGCCGTTTTAATAATATATACACTGTTTTTTGGAAGTATAAGTGTGGCACTGTATAATGGTGTTCCTGCGGTTATACACCAGCTTCGAGATTTGACTGAAAACGCACCAAGCTTTGCCAACCAATACAGAGAGTGGATCGATGAGATTCAGGATCAAACCTCTACCTGGCCTGAAGCCTTTCAAGAAAGGGTAGATAGTAGTATTGTGGCCATTGAAAGAATGCTTGATAACACTCTAACAAGAGCCGTTAATTTAGGGATGGGAATCATCAATTCAGCCCTGCTCTTTGCTATCATCCCTTTTATCGCTTTTTACATGTTAAAAGATTATGAAAAAATAAAGAAGGCTGTATGGTATATTACACCGAAAAAATGGCGGAGTGGGGGAACTCTGTTTTTAAGAGATGTGGACAAATCACTAGGCAGTTATATTAGGGGACAACTATTAGTATGCGTGATGATTGGTACGATTTCTGCTTTATCCTTTTGGTTTATCGACTTACGGTATCCGCTGTTACTCGGATTAATTGTAGGGGTTACAAATATTATCCCATATTTTGGACCTGTTATCGGTGCTGTGCCAGCTGTTATCATCGCTGCTACGATTAGTGTGAAAATGATCGTTTTTGTAGTGATTATCATCGCTCTACTTCAATTTTTAGAGGGGAATATTTTATCGCCCTTTATTGTTGGAAAGAGCTTGCATATGCATCCTTTAGTAATTATGTTCGCGCTTTTAGCAGGTGGAGAAATTGGTGGAATACTAGGACTGATCTTAGCTGTACCAATTATGGCCATTCTCAAGGTGAGCCTTCTTCATGCAAAGCAGCACTTTTCAAAAGATGTATCCGATAATCAATTGGTGTGACAACGTTGACAAATATTAAAGCATATCAGTATAATTCGTACTATAAAGTTCAAAATACACGAAAACATGTTGAAGGAACAAGTATGTGATAGACCGTCTGTAGAGAGGAATTTCCTTGGCTGAAAGAAATTCTAGACGAAGGATGACAGAAAGCTATTCCGGAGTGCAGCTAATTCCTGCCGTTAACCTGCGTTAAAGGTCTTTGAGAGATGAGTGCTTTTTTGGCATTCATAATCAGGGTGGTACCGCGAGCAAGCTCCTCGTCCCTGTTTTGGGATGAAGGGCTTTTTTTGTTGAAAAAAATGTTGGAGGGAAAATAAATGAAGCAGCTTACAGGCTCAGAAATTCGTAAAATGTATTTAGACTTTTTTAAAGAAAAAGGACATGCAGTGGAACCAAGTGCACCCCTCGTTCCTCATGATGACCCATCTTTGCTTTGGATTAACAGTGGGGTAGCGACGTTAAAAAAGTATTTTGATGGACGAGTCATTCCTGATAATCCAAGAATCACAAATGCACAGAAATCGATTCGTACGAACGATATTGAAAACGTTGGAAAAACAGCAAGACATCATACGTTTTTTGAGATGCTTGGGAACTTCTCTATCGGAGAATACTTCAAAGTAGAAGCAATCCATTGGGCATGGGAATTTTTGACTGATGAAAAATGGGTAGGGTTTGATAAGGAAAAGCTTTCCGTTACGATTCATCCAGAAGACGACGAAGCGTTTGAAATTTGGAGCAAAGAAATTGGGGTGCCGGAAGAGCGAATTATTCGCTTAGAGGGGAACTTCTGGGATATCGGGGAAGGACCTAGTGGACCAAATACGGAAATTTTCTATGATCGTGGACCTGAATATGGAAATGATGAAAGTGATCCGGAGTTGTATCCTGGAGGAGAGAATGACAGATATTTAGAGGTTTGGAACTTAGTTTTCTCAGAATTTAATCATAATCCGGATGGTACATATACTCCACTACCAAAGAAAAATATTGATACAGGAATGGGACTTGAAAGAATGGCTTCAGTTGTTCAAAATGTTCCTACTAATTTTGATACTGATTTATTTATGCCAATTATTCGTGCAACAGAAGAGATCTCTGGAGCAAAGTATGGGAATGGTAAAGAGTCTGATGTGGCATTTAAAGTCATTGCTGACCATATTCGTACCGTGGCATTTGCTATTGGTGACGGCGCACTTCCTTCCAATGAGGGACGAGGGTATGTGTTAAGAAGATTGCTTCGTAGAGCCGTACGTTTTGCTAAGCAAATTAACATAAACCGTCCATTTATGTTTGAACTGGTTCCTGTGGTAGGGGAAATCATGGTTGATTTTTACCCAGAAGTAAAGAATAAGACCGACTTTATCCAAAAGGTGATAAAGAATGAAGAAGAAAGATTCCATGAGACTCTGAATGAGGGGCTTCAAATTCTCGCAGCGGTTATCAAAAAAGAAAAGGAAGCTGGAAGTGATACGATTCAGGGAGCAGACGTTTTCCGTCTTTATGACACATACGGTTTCCCTGTCGAATTAACAGAGGAGTATGGTGAAGAAGAGGGAATGAAGGTTGACCACGCTGGTTTTGAGAGCGAAATGGAGCTTCAGCGTGAACGTGCACGTAAAGCAAGACAAGATGTAGACTCTATGCAGGTTCAAGGTGGAGAACTTGGTGAGATTAAAGTAGAAAGTAAGTTTGTTGGTTACGATCAGTTACAGGTTGAATCAAAGGTTCTTGCTATCGTACAAAATGGTGTAAAAATCGACAGGGCAAGTGAAGGAGAAGAAATCCAATTAATACTTGATGTCACTCCATTCTATGCTGAGAGCGGTGGACAAATTGCTGACCTTGGTACACTATTTAGCGATGGTGTAAAAGCGGCGGTAAAAGATGTACAAAAGGCACCAAACGGACAAAACCTTCACCGTGTACTGATTGAATCTGGTGAATTGCAGGTTAATGACCAGGTAGTTGCGGTTGTTGATGAGAACAATAGAGGAAAAATTATTAAGAACCATACGGCAACCCATTTATTACATCAAGCATTAAAAGATGTTCTTGGAACACATGTAAACCAAGCTGGTTCTCTAGTAGAACAAGATAGACTTCGTTTTGACTTCTCTCATTTTGGACAAGTAAAACCAGAGGAATTAGAAGAAATAGAGAAGATTGTAAACGAAAAAATTTGGCAATCTCTATCTGTTCAAACAGACTTTAAGGCAATTGCTGATGCAAAAGCGATGGGAGCTATGGCTCTATTTGGTGAAAAATATGGTGATATCGTACGTGTGGTTCAAGTCGGAGATTATAGTTTAGAACTTTGTGGTGGTTGCCACGTTCCTAATACTTCAGTCATTGGACTCTTTAAAATCATATCTGAAAGTGGAATTGGAGCAGGAACTCGTCGTATAGAAGCGGTGACGGGGGAAGGTGCATTTAAGCAAATGCATAGCCAAATCCAGATTTTAAAAGATGCGGCAGGAAAATTAAAAACGAACCTAAAAGATGTACCATCTAGAATCGATGCACTGTTAAGTGAACAAAAACAGCTTCAAAAAGAAAATGAGTCTTTAGCAGCTAAGCTAGGGAATATTGAAGCTGGTAATTTGGTTAATCATGTGAAAGAAGTGAATGGTGTTCAAGTTCTGGCTGTTCGAATTCAAGGTGCTGATATGAACGGACTTCGAAACATGGTGGATGATTTGAAGCAAAAGCTTGGATCTGCAGTAATCGTACTTGGAAGTGTAAACGAAGAAAAGGTAAACTTAATTGCCGGTGTAACAAAAGACTTAATTGAAAAAGGCTATCATGCCGGGAAAATTATTAAAGAAGTTGCTACTATTTGCGGAGGTAGCGGTGGTGGACGTGCAGATATGGCCCAAGCAGGAGGAAAAGATGCTGGGAAGTTGGATTCCGCACTAAGTTTTGTAGAAGAATGGGTCAAATCCGTTTGATATTCAAGAAAAGTAGTGTAAAATGAAGGAGATTAGACTACTAAATATTTCTTCCATTGGATAGATTTGATGATAGATACTTCTATAAGAGCGGAAGTTAGCCAGCGATTACTAGATAAAGCGAGGTGCAAGAGAATGAGTACATTTGATAAAACAATGAGGTTTAATTTTCCAGAAGAGCCAATCGAACATGACGTGAAGGAAGTCCTTTTTCAAGTACATGAAGCTCTTCAAGAAAAAGGATATCATCCGATTAATCAAATTGTAGGTTACCTGCTTTCTGGAGATCCTGCTTATATTCCTCGTCATCGTGATGCTCGTAACATTATTCGAAAGCTTGAACGAGATGAAATTATTGAAGAGCTTGTCAAAAGCTATTTAAAAACACAACGAGAGGGCTCTTAACGTATGCGAATTCTCGGTCTTGACGTCGGCAGTAAAACGGTCGGCGTTGCGCTCAGCGATGAATTTGGCTGGACAGCGCAAGGATTAGAAACAATAAAAATTAATGAAGATGAAAGAATGTTTGGTTTTGACCAGATTGGTCAAATAATAGAAAAGTATGAAGTAGGAAAAATAGTAGTAGGGCTGCCTAAAAACATGAATGGAACCATTGGACCTAGAGGGGAAGCGAGTCAATTTTACGCTAGTGAGCTAGAAAAGAGGTTTTCCTTGCCTGTATTCCTATGGGACGAGCGTCTAACTACGGTTGCTGCGGAACGTGTCTTACTAGAAGCGGATGTTAGTAGGAAAAAACGTAAAAAAGTAATCGACAAAATGGCAGCAGCTATGATCTTACAAGGCTTTTTAGATAGTCAAAAATAACTTGAGGTGATTTTTCGATGCAACATGGAGAAAACAATATTACAGTAATTGATGAGGATGGTAACGAGCAACTTTGTGAGGTGCTTTTTACTTTCGATTCTGATGAATTTGGTAAGTCTTATGTTCTTTATTATCCAATTGGTGCAGATGAAAACGATGATGAAGAAATTGAAATTCATGCGTCTGCTTTCGTTCCAACCGAAGATAATAATGATGGTGAGTTAATGCCTATCGAGACAGATGAAGAGTGGGACCTAATCGAAGAAATGTTAAATACATTCCTAGAAGAGCAAGACGAAGAATAGAAAGATAAAAAGCGGATAGCATAGGCTATCCGCCTTTTTTTTGCAATTTTTTACTTCTATTGTCGAAAAATATAGTATAATGATTCGAGAATAGTTATAAGGGAATAGTAAGAATGAGCCCTGTGAATTGGAGGGGAAACTTTGTCAACGGAAGAGAAGCAAAAGAAAGAGAATACAGGTAACAAGCCTGATACAAAAGCAATAATCCGAGAAAAGATGATTGAAAGGGAAGGCGAGGCAAGAGTCGTAAGGAAAATTGTCTTTACCATTTCAATCATATTATTCCTACTGGTAGCAATTACGGCTGGTGGCGGATATTTTTATATTAAATCAGCATTAAAGCCCGTAGATCCAGAGAATAAAAAAGAAATGACAGTAGAAATTCCAATTGGTTCTTCAGTAACTGGTATTGCAAACATATTAGAGGAACATGGGATTATTAAAGATGCACGAGTATTCAAATACTTTGTTAAGTTTAAGAACGAGTCAGGGTTTATGGCTGGTAACTACGAACTTTCACCTTCTATGACCTTGCCAAGTATCATTGAAAGCTTAAAAACAGGTAAAGTGGAGCAAGAAGTGGTGTTTCAAATTACCATCCCTGAAGGAAAACAGCTAAAAGAAATTGCAAAAATCATCGCAGAAAAAACAAATCATACAGAAGAAGATGTATTTGCAAAATTAAATGACCGTGAATTCATACAAGCGCTTATGAATAAATACCCTGATGTATTAACAGAGGAAATTCTCGCGGAAAATGTCAAATACCCATTAGAAGGCTATTTGTTCCCTGCAACATATCCTTTCTATAAAGAAGACACAAAAATGGAAGAAATTATTATGGCCATGTTAGATCAGACGAAAAAGGTAATTAGTGAGTATGAGGGCGATATGGCTGAGAGGCAATATACTGCTCACCAACTACTAACATTTGCCTCATTGGTAGAAGAGGAAGCAACTGAGAAACTTGAGCGTAACCAAATTGCCAGCGTCTTTTATAATCGTATAGATACGGGGATGCCGTTACAAACAGATCCTACCGTTTTATATGCTCATGGAGAACATAAGGACAAGGTGTTGTATAAGGATTTGGAAATTGATGATCCATACAATACTTACAAATACCAAGGATTAACACCAGGTCCAATAGCTAATGCAGGTACTGTATCAATTGAAGCTGTTTTACATCCTGCTGAGACGGACTTCCTATACTTTTTAGCAACGGCATCTGGTGATGTATTATTCTCGAAAACTCTTGAGGAGCATAATGCAAAAAAGGCCGAGCACATCAATTAATCTGCTTCAAGGAGAAATGTTCGCATTTCTCCTTCTATTATGATAAAATAGTTCAAGTGTTTTTAAATAGCGTCAACCACAGAAGACCATATTTAGCTGTGCTGAATCCCTGTGAATTGCTGTGAACGCTATTTTTTCATGTCTAAACAAAAGAGGTGACGCAGCTTGGAAACGGAGAAGCTGCATTCTTATATAGAAGAGCTCATTCTAAATAGATCAGATCTACTAGAAGAAATGGAGCAATACGCGAAAGCTCATCATGTTCCCATTATGGAACTGTCTGGAATCGAAACGATTCTTCAAATACTGAGAATTGCTCAACCGAAAAAGATTCTAGAGGTGGGTACAGCTATAGGATATTCTGCCTTACGAATGGCCACTGTTCTTCCTGAAACGAACATCGTCACAATTGAACGAGACAGTGAGCGCTATACGGCCGCGGAGGAATTTATTAAACGTGCAAACAAAGAACACCAAATTTCGATCATCAAAGGTGATGCGCTAGAAGTAGAGTCACTTATAGAAAACTTGGGTTCTTTTGATGCCATTTTCATAGATGCAGCCAAAGGGCAATATAAGAAGTTCTTTGAAATATATTCAAAGTATTTAGGAGACAAAGGGATAATTATAACAGACAACGTCTTGTTTAAAGGACTAGTCTGTGAGGATACAATTGAGAGTAAAAGAGTAAGAAGCATGGTTACAAAAATTAAAGATTTTAACAAATGGCTAATGGAACATGCAGAATACGATTCGGTCATTATTCCTGTTGGCGATGGAGTAGCAATTAGTAAAAAGAGGTGAAGAGAAAATGAAAAAACCAGAACTATTAGTCACACCAAAAACGATTGAAGATATAGAAGCATTATGTAAAGTTGGAGCGGACGCTTTTGTGATCGGAGAGGAACGCTTTGGTCTTCGTTTAGCTGGAGAATTTTCAAGAGAAGATGTAAAGAAGGCTGTAGAAATTGCGCATTCTTTTCAGAAAAAAGTGTATGTAGCGATGAATGCGATCTTCCACAATGAAAGCATTGACGCTTTATATGACTATGTAAGGTTTGTAAAACAAGCAAACGTGGATGCAATCATTTTTGGTGATCCAGCGGTTTTAATGGTAGTGAAAGAGGCTGCACCTGATATGCCACTTCATTGGAATACAGAAACAACTGCAACGAACTGGTATACATGTAACTATTGGGGTAGAAAAGGGGCTAAACGTGCGGTCCTTGCTAGAGAAATCAATATGGATGCGATTGTCGAAATGAAAGAGCATGCTGACGTGGAGATCGAGGTACAGGTGCACGGGATGACAGCCATGTTCCAATCCAAACGTTCACTATTAGGGAACTATTATGAGTATCAAGGAAAAGCACTAGTGGTTGAAAATCGCACCCAAAATGCGAACATGTTCCTTCACGATAAGGAAAGAGAAAATAAATATCCGATTTTTGAGGATGCGAACGGAACACATATTATGAGTCCGAATGATATGTGTATGATTGATGAGCTAACAGAGCTCATTGAAGCAGAAGTTGATTCTCTAAAGATTGATGGTGTATTACAAACATCAGAATACATTCTAAAGGTAACAGAACTATATCGAAAAGCAATTGATCTATCTGTCGAAAACCCTGATCAGTACGAAGAAGTTAAGGATGACTTATTACAGGAAGTAGAAGAGATTCAGCCAAAGAATCGTCCGTTAGATACTGGATTTTTCTTCAAAGAGACCGTTTATTAATAAAAACATGTGTTAAGGAGGGAAAAAGATGTCTATCCTATTAAACGATAAAATCTCACAGATTGTGAATGGAAAGCGAGTAATTGTAAAAAAACCAGAATTACTTGCTCCTGCTGGAAATCTAGAGAAATTAAAAATTGCTGTCCAATACGGGGCAGATGCTGTATTTATCGGTGGACAAGAATACGGACTTCGCTCAAACGCAGGGAACTTTACTTTTGATGAAATGAAAGAGGGAGTAGAGTTTGCTAAGAAATATGGTGCGAAGATTTATGTAACAACAAATATTTTTGCTCATAATGAAAATATAGATGGATTAGAAGATTATATTCTTGGTTTAAAAGGAGCTGGGATTGCAGGTATTATTGTTGCTGATCCTCTTATTATAGAAACATGCCGTCGATTAGCGCCTGAAATTGAAGTGCATTTAAGTACACAACAGTCTTTATCCAATTGGAAAGCTGTCCAATTCTGGAAGGAAGAAGGATTAGAACGTGTGGTACTTGCACGTGAAACTAGTGCGGAAGAAATTAGAGAAATGAAAGAGAAAGTCGATATCGAAATTGAAACATTCATCCATGGTGCAATGTGTATTGCTTATTCTGGACGCTGTACATTAAGTAATCATATGACAGCTCGAGACTCAAACCGCGGTGGATGCTGTCAGTCTTGCCGATGGGATTATGACCTCTATGCGCTTGATCAACAAGATGAAGTAGCTCAATTTAGCGAAGGTGATGCACCGTTTGCGATGAGCCCAAAGGATCTTAAATTAATTGAGTCCATTCCTCAAATGATTGAGCTCGGTATTGATAGTTTGAAAATCGAAGGACGTATGAAGTCCATTCACTATGTGGCAACCGTTGTTAGTGTGTACCGTAAAGTGATTGATGCTTATTGTGCGGACCCTGAGAACTTTGTCATTCAAAAAGAATGGTTAGAAGAACTTGATAAATGTGCAAACCGTGACACGGCTCCTGCTTTCTTTGAAGGAGTTCCTGGGTATAAAGAGCAGATGTTTGGAAATCATAGCAAAAAGACAACTTTTGACTTTGCTGGATTGGTGTTAGACTATGATGCTGAAAATCAAATGGTAACACTTCAGCAGCGAAACCACTTTAAACCTGGTCAAGAAGTAGAGTTTTTTGGACCTGAAATCGAGAACTTTACAACTGTCATTGAAAAAATTTGGGATGAGGATGGCAATGAGCTAGATGCGGCAAGACATCCATTGCAAATCGTAAAGTTCAAGTTAGACAAGCCGGTTTACCCAAACAACATGATGCGGAAGGAGATTTAAACTAGCATGAAACGCAAACCCGTTGTTATTGGTGTAGCCGGTGGCTCCGGCTCCGGGAAAACGAGCGTAACAAAATCTATATACGAATCGTTTAAAGGGCATTCAATTTTAATGCTCGAGCAAGATTTTTATTATAAAGACCAATCGCATTTACCTTTTGAGGAGCGTCTAAAGACGAATTATGACCACCCACTAGCATTTGACAATGACTTACTAATTAAGCATATTGAAAGTCTTCTCCGCTACGAAGCGATTGCTAAGCCTGTGTATGACTACAGTGTTCATACCCGTTCAAGTGATGTAATCCATGTTGAGCCCAAGGATGTAATTATTCTTGAAGGGATCCTCGTATTAGAAGACGAAAGACTTCGTAACTTAATGGATATTAAGTTATACGTAGATACAGATGCGGACCTTCGTATTATTAGACGATTGGTAAGAGATATAAAAGAACGCGAGCGCTCAATGGATTCAGTCATTGACCAGTATGTAAATGTGGTGCGGCCAATGCATAATCAATTTATTGAACCAACGAAACGTTATGCAGATATTATTATCCCTGAAGGTGGCCATAATTTTGTCGCAATTGATTTGATGGTCACAAAAATTCAAACAATTCTTGAACAAAAATCATTTTTATGAAACAATAAAAAGCAGTAATGCAAATGTTTCCCAAAATAAGTCCAGTTGGACGTTTCATGCGCGCCCTTTTTATAAGGACGCGCTCCTATGCATTTACCGTAAGAAATAACTACATAAGAAGAATACACAATCTATTTGGGGGTTGTGAAACTAGAAGGAGTGAAGGGTTTTGGCTACAGAAAAGGTTTTCCCGATGACTTTAGCTGGTAAAGAAAAATTAGAGCAAGAATTAGAACATTTAAAATCAGTAAAACGTAAAGAAGTTGTAGAGCGTATTAAAATTGCTCGTAGCTTTGGAGACTTATCTGAGAACTCAGAGTATGACTCGGCTAAAGAAGAACAAGCATTTGTTGAAGGTCGTATTACAACGATTGAAAATATGATAAGAAACGCAAAGATTATTAAAGAGGATGAGCTTGCTACCGATGCGGTTGCTTTAGGCCGTTCTGTTACGTTTATTGAGCTTCCTGGAGGCGACGAGGAAACGTATTCAATCGTAGGAAGTGCAGAAGCAGATCCATTTGAAGGCAAAATCTCAAACGATTCTCCAATTGCCAAAAGTTTGATGGGTAAGAAGGTTGGAGACGAAGTAACGGTTCAAACGCCTGGTGGAGAAATGAATGTTCGTATTACAAATATTAAGTAAATTGGTTTGAAATAAGAAAACCTCGTCAACACTTTTGACGAGGTGTTTTTTATTATGTGGAGAAAACGAGCAGTGGTATGGTTAATTATTTGTATAACAGCAATTAGTCTCTTAATAGGAAGGCTTGTTCAAGTGCAGCTCGTTTCAACAGAAAACTTTACAAAACATAACATTAATCTCCTTGAGGCGAGTGTTGTTCAACGTTCACAGCAAATGGTGATTGATAATGGGAGAGGCGGGTTTCTTGATCGCAATGGAGAGTCACTTGTTCACCGTAAGATTCCGGTTCTCATCCTCTTTCCTTTTTTGAAGAATATGGAGTGGGATAGTGAACAGATCGCAGACATAATAAATGTTCCTGTTGAATCGATTGAATACAGAGTGAAACAAGCGGAAGATCCGTTCGCCTATGGTGATCCGAATCCACTGAAACTAACAGATGCACAAATGGAGAAAATTAATGCACTGAAAATACCAGGAGTGTTTGCCGTAGAAAGGAAGTACTCGCTTACTGAGTATCCAGCTGAGCAACTTATCGGTATTACGGGACAAAATACAGTTGAATTACAAAAACGATATCCTGATAAAGACTTACTAGAACAGACAGTAATCGGTTTAACCGGATTAGAAAAAAGCTTTGATGAATTTTTGCTTCCTGATGGAAATTCCAAGCTTATTTACCATGTTGATGCAAAGGGTGGACCGCTGTTTGGGATTGATGTGAAATATGTCGAACCAGCCAATCCGTTCTATCCAGTCAATATTAAAACAACGATAGATAAAGACATTCAGGAAATGGCTGAAAATCTAGTTGACCAATATCAAATAAGTAAAGGTGGACTTGTCCTTCTAGACTTAGAGACGAATGCTGTCCTTGCTATGGTATCTAGACCCAACATTAATAAGGAAAAGCCGTTTGAGGATGGTTCAAGCGGTCTGAAGAATATGATGATTTCTGAGCAAATTATTGGGTCTGTTTTTAAAACGGTTGTGGCTGGAGCCGCCATTGATTATGAACTAGATGATCCCACTCGAATGTATGATTGTAGTAAAAAAATAAATGGCCAACCAGACTTAGTGTATGATCATGGAATGTTAAACTTTACGGATAGCTTTGCAAGAAGTTGTAACAATACTTTTGGTACGATTGCAAAGGAATTAAAGGAAATTGACCCCAATATACTCGAGGAGTACGCAAATAAATTATCTCTTGTAGGTTCTGTTGGGTGGAATGGTGATATCTATCATTTCTCTAATTTTAGGCAGCTTCAAGAAGAACAAAAAGGCCGTGTGTTTTTATCAGAGAATGCTAAAAATGATAAGAACTTTGTTGCTTTGACAGGAATCGGTCAGCATGAGGTACGTGCAACACCATTGGCCGTTGCCAATATGATGGGGACCATTGCGAAAGGTGGAGTAAGGGAGAGTGTCAGAGTCGTTTCAGAAGTGGAATATAAAAACGGGAACTCACTACTACCATTCGAAAAGCAAGCTCTGCCTGGCGAATCGATTTCTCCTTATACCGCAATGAAGCTTCAAAAATTATTGCGTGAAGTGGTTGTAAATGAAAATGGAACGGGGAGATGGTTTCAAGAACTGCCATATGCCGTTGCTGGGAAGTCAGGAACAGCTGAAACGGGAATTTTTAAAGATGAGAAACAATTGCATAATAAATGGTTTGCCGGTTATTTCCCATACGATAACCCTAAATATGCTCTAGTAACAGTAAATTTAGGGGTTTATGGGGATGAAGGAGGAGTCAACGGTTTATTTGCCGATATGGTAAAAAACGTATATAACTTTGATCATAATGAGCCTCTGTCGAAACGTTAATGTATTTGTAACGTGATTGTCCTTTTCGATTTCCGGGTTAAATGGTAGAATGTATAGCGAGTTCGCTCTTAAAAGGATGTTCAAAAGAGGTCTAGGAGGTTCGTATGATGCAAGATGATTATCAGCAATCAAGGTTCAATCAAAGGTCGAAGCGTCGTAAAACAAATCTGATTTTAAATGGTCTCATTGGAATAGTATTGGTTTTAATTATTGTTGTTTCCGGGGTTATTTTTTTGGGAAACGATGATAAAGCTACGACAGAAAAAGAGCAGGAACAAAGCGTAGAAGCTTCAAATGAAGCGAATGAAGGAGAAGAGTCCTCGAAGGAAGAGACAGAAGGATCTGACTCAGAAACGGATGAGGAAGATTCGTCTACTGATTCTTCGTCCTCAAATGAAGACTCAAGCGAGGAAGCTAGCTCTAGTGATAACGAAGAGGCAATTGTGACAGAAGGCGGAGCGGATTCTAACGTAGTCAGAACCATTGTTAACCCAAATTGGGAGCCAATCGGAACGAGCCAAACAGGTGAACATACTAACGTGTATGAAGGTTTGGATTGGGATGAAATGGTTTCTGCCATTGAATATGCCACTGGGTTGTCAGAGGATAATATGACTATTAAGTTTCTTGGAAATGATGGTCATAATAAATCAAAAGGAACAGTCTTTTCAAAGGACAGAACCCAAATTTATCGCGTTTCCATTGAGTGGGTTGATGGTGAAGGTTGGAAGCCTACATTAGTGGAAGAGCTAGCGTCGATAGAATAAACAATAGAGAGAGGTCTTTATAAGTGAAAATCGCAATTATTGGTGCAATGGAAGAAGAAGTAGCTTTACTAAGAGAAAAAATCAGCAATCAGGAACAAGAAACTATTGCAGGATGTGAGTTTACAACAGGTAGTATGGATGGTGCCCAGGTAATCCTATTGCGCTCAGGGATAGGGAAAGTAAACGCAGCAATGTCCACAACGATACTATTAGATAGATTTAAACCTGATTATGTTATTAACACAGGTTCAGCAGGAGGCTTTCATCCTGATTTAAATGTAGGAGATGTTGTTATCTCTTCTGAGGTTCGCCATCACGATGTAGACGTTACAGCATTTGGATATGAGTATGGTCAAGTACCACAGCTTCCTGCAGCGTTTGAGGCCGATTCCGGGCTTGTTGAGATAGCAGAAGCAGCTGCAAAGGAAATTGGTAGTGTGCAAGTTGTGAAAGGATTAATCGCAACGGGCGATTCTTTTATGAATGATCCAAAGCGGGTAGATGCTATCCGTGATAAATTTCTTAATTTACAGGCGGTCGAAATGGAAGCAGCTTCCATTGCCCAAGTTTCCTATCAATTTGGAATTCCATTTGTTATCATTCGTTCATTGTCTGATATCGCTGGAAAAGAATCAGATGTTTCTTTTGAACAATATTTAGAAAAAGCAGCTCTTCATTCAGCTTCTTTGGTTATGAAAATTGTTGAAAAGCTTAAAGGCTGATTGAACTACTTAGAAAAATTGCTATTAATTACATCCTCACTAACACAGCGTTCTATGATAAAGTAGTTTCATAGAACAAGAGAAGGTTGCAGGTGAGTGTAGTGAAAGATAGCAGCACAGGAAAAATGCTTGAAGAGAAAATGATTGACTTTAAAAGGTTTGCGGTTGTTTTACTTGCCGTAGGAAGCTTCTTTTACCTAGGTGTTATCATTCCATCAGGTGAAAAAGTGCTAACCGATTTATATATTATGATGTGCTCATCTATGCTGTTTTTAGCGGGTTCTATTTACTTTTTTACTTTATCGAAGCAAATAAAAACAAAGCTTGATGACATAAATGAATAGAAAGATAGCTCTCAGTCTCCCTGAGGGCTATTTTTTTTTAGAAAATCTTTTTAAAAAAGGGTTTACAGAAATGGTAATAGTGGATATAATTACCACTGTAAGCAATAATTTCTAAAAAGGAGGTCGAGTGAAATGATTAAATTATCTGTAGCAATTGAAAAGAAGACAACTAAATGTTTCACGCATTCGACCATTAGGAATGAATTGCTTAAGTAAGTGTGAACTTAAACTTATGCCATTTCAAGCCGCATGGAGAATGTACTCTTGCGGTTTTTTATATGCCTAAAAGTCGCAGGGGGATCCTTGCGGCTTTTTTGTGTGCAAAAATAAGGAGGTGATAGATATGACCCTGAATATATTATTCTTAACGGTAACGATTAAAAAACGTAACGTGTCAGCTGCTGAATTTGAACGAGCAGAAAAGGCGAAAAAGCAATATGAAGCTACTCGCGATCGTATGCTTTCCATTCAACGATTATTTTAAGGTAAGCTTAATAACAAAACTAAAAAATAAAGAAAGGTGGGAATGAAGATGATTTATTTCATGCAAGATCGTAAGGCAGTTTTATGGGTGGAGAAAGATACCACCTAACGAATTTGTGGTGAGGAGGGGAAATAGATGTTCCTCCGTGTATTGTTGCTATCTCTAGATGTGTATTGCTTAAGAAAACTAAAGAAGAGTTCTTCCCCCGGAGATATCTCTTAGATTTAAGTGACTTAGCGCATTATGAGGGCTTCATAAGTAACAAAATGTTCACATCCTTTCTCCATTTTGCTCTGAAAAATATGGTACATTCGAAGTAACAAAAGGGAGAGAAGGGGTGGTAACATGTTCGCAATCGTTATGGGTTTAATTATATGCGGATCTGTAGGTTGTATAATTGCTGCCGAAGTTTCCGTAGAATAGAAGTTTGAAACACCGACCTCGCTGTCGGTGTTTTTTAATAATCATTTTCTATTTAAATATAATTAAGTGGGACAGACAAATACGACCACCTCTCTTCATAGGTATTAACATGGAGGAAAGTCCTGAAAGTGGGGTGGAATAAATGTCAGGTATATTGACTGCGCTTAGCTATTTAGTAAAGGAAATTGTGTTTTTAGTTTCCTATGTTAAAAATAATGCATTTCCACAACCATTATCATCGGCGGATGAAAAGAAATATTTACGATTAATGGCAGATGGTGATGCTCATGCTCGTAATATGCTTATTGAACATAATCTCCGTCTCGTCGCTCATATCGTCAAAAAATTTGAGAATACGGGGGAAGATTCAGAGGATTTAATCTCCATTGGAACAATTGGATTAATTAAAGCCATTGAAAGCTATTCAGAAGGGAAAGGAACAAAGCTTGCTACGTATGCGGCCCGTTGTATAGAAAACGAAATTCTCATGCATTTACGGGCTTTAAAAAAGACAAAAAAAGATGTGTCCCTTCACGATCCAATTGGTCAGGATAAAGAAGGAAACGAGATCTCATTAATCGATGTCTTGAAGTCAGAATCTGAGGATGTCATTGAAACCATTCAACTAAATATGGAGCTTGAAAAGGTAAAAGAATTTATAGACGTGCTTGATGACAGGGAAAAGGAAGTAATCGTTGGCCGATTTGGTCTCGATTTAAAAAAGGAAAAAACGCAAAGAGAGATTGCAAAAGAATTAGGCATATCAAGAAGCTATGTTTCAAGAATTGAAAAGAGAGCATTAATGAAGATGTTTCATGAATTTTATCGAGCGGAGAAGGAAAAGCGAAAGCGTGATTCTCAAAGTTAGAAAGTAGCAGGCATAGAGCAATCTATGCCTATTTGTATGGAGGAAAGTCCGCACTCGCCTACACCAATATGGACAATGAACATACATTGATTAGTAGGATATAGTGTAAAGGAGGGTAAAAAATGCCATACGGTTATCCTTATCCATATGCTTATCAAGCACCATATTATGGTGGCGGTGGAGTAGCTTTAGCACTGCTTATCGTTTTGTTCGTACTGTTGCTCATATTCGGTGGTTGGTGGTATTTTACTGGTTATCGATATTAATTTTTGGACCCATCATCAAGGTGGGTCTTTCGGTTTTCGAAACTTTCCGTAGAGTTTTCGGAAAAATAAATTTATAATGAAATAGACAATGATTAGGAGGGGTATGGATGACGAAAGGAAGTACTTATTATGATGTATGGGACCTTGACGTGTTTTTTTCAGGGGGAAGTTCTTCTCAAACATTTATTAATCACATACATAGTTCAAAAGAAGATGTTGAAAGGTTTCGAAGTAGGGTAACAGACTGGCAGCCATCAAATAAAATAACAGATCAAGAACAAATTGCAGAAATCGTTGAATTCTTTCAAAGAGTTGCGAAAGAGATCCGCCAGGCAGGGGCATTTGTTAGCTGTTTACATGCACAAAATACAAACGATAAGAAAGTAAGCGGACTTCGTGGACAAGTAACTGAGCTTAGTGCTAGTTTACAAAATGCTCTCACTGGTTTTGATCAAAAATTAACTACTTACGACGATCAAATTTGGGAAGACCTGCTGCAGGTAGAGGATTTACATCAATTGCAGTTTGTGTTGGATGAAAGACGTATCAATGCATTAGAGAGACTTTCTCAGGAAGAAGAAACGATCATTAATGCATTAAGCATTGATGGCTATCATGGATGGGGGCAATTATATGATACCATCGTTGGTACGATAAAAGTTCCGTTTAAAGAAGGAAACGAAACAAAAGAGTTATCAGTTGGGCAGGCAGCCAACAAGTTCTCACATCCTGATCATGCGCTAAGAAAATCCATCTTTGAAGGCTGGGAGGAAACTTGGTCTGAAAAAGCAGAGTATTTGTCAAAAACACTCAACCACCTTGCCGGATTTCGATTAAACACTTATAAGCTTCGCGGATGGGAAGATGTTTTAAAGGAGCCTTTACAAATAAATCGTATGCAGAAGAAAACATTAGATACGATGTGGCAGGTTATTTCCGATGCCAAAGCCCCTTTTGTAACATTTTTAGAGAGAAAAGCGAAGTTACTAGGGAAGGATAGGTTAAGCTGGTATGACTTAGATGCACCCATCGGTCAGGTAGAATCAAAGGTTACTTATGAAGAAGGTGCTGAATTTATTATTGAGCATTTTTCACGCTTTGGAAAAGAAATGACTGGTTTTGCGAGAAAGGCATTTGAACAGAAATGGATTGAAGCTGAAGATCGCCCTGGAAAAGCCCCAGGTGGTTTTCATACCTTTTTCCCTGAGACCAATCAGTCAAGAATATTTATGACGTTCTCAGGAACACCTTCTAATGTTTCAACTCTTGCACATGAATTAGGTCATGGCTTTCATACATATGCGATGAGAGATCAACATTATTTAAATAGAAATTATGCGATGAATGTAGCAGAAACAGCCTCGACCTTTGCAGAGATGATCGTAGCTGATGCTTCTGTCAAACAAGCGAGGAACCCAGAGGAAAAGCTAGCGTTATTAGAAGATAAAATACAGCGTTCAGTAGCATTATTAATGAATATTCACGCTCGTTTTCTATTTGAAACACGCTTCTATGAGGAAAGAAAAAATGGAGTCGTAGGAACAGATCGTTTAAATCAATTAATGAAAGAAGCACAGGAAGAGGCATATGGTGGGGCGCTAGCTGAATACCATCCTTTGTTCTGGGCCTCTAAGCTACATTTCTTTATCACAGGTGTTCCTTTTTATAATTTTCCTTACACATTTGGTTATTTATTCTCTTTAGGAATTTATGCAAAGGCACTAGAAGAAGGGGAAGGCTACGAGGAAAAGTACATTGCTCTGTTAAAGGATACAGCATCTATGACAGTAGAGGAATTAGCTTGGAAGCATTTGAATGTTGATTTAACAAAGCCAGATTTTTGGGAAAAAGCAGTACAACAATGTGTAGCAGATGTTGAGGAATTTTTATCGCTAACTTAAATGAGACAATATAGACACGGGCTTTTTAAGGCTGTGTCTATATTTTTTTTAATTTGAAAGGACTAACCATGAAAAAAGAAAGAATAATAATGAAAAAGAGGAACATCTCTGGAGAAAGGAACGGGAGCAATAGGTAGCTAAAGGTCAATAAGCAGCCAGCAGCTGTAATCGGTAAACCCGTAAAATAGCTTTGATTCTCACTAATATTAAAGCGAGCAAGTCGAAATGCCCCACAGGCGATATAAAAAATCGTAAAGAATGTCCCAGGAAAGTCAAACTCAAATAATATTCCTTGATAAATCAATAGTGCAGGTGCGACACCAAATGATATAATATCACTCATGGAATCTAATTGTTTGCCAAGTTCTGATTCAATATGAAGTTTCCGGGCAACAATTCCATCAAATCGGTCAACGAAAGCGGCAATGAAAATTAATAAAAGGCTCAAATCTAAATTCCCTTTAAGACTCTCAATCACTGCGAATCCACCGAGAAAGAGATTGATGAAAGTTAAAAGATTGGCCGTTTGAATCCTTAATTTTTTGAGCGTTTGATCGAGTACGTTTAATAAAAACAAATATGCCTCACCCCTATATTAAAATGGATAAAAAACATCTTAATTATAAGTAATGATTGGTTATCTTGTTTTATTCGTTTATTGTGTGAGAATTTTCCCATAACGGAGGTCAATCCATTGTTTCAAACCATTTATCGTTTTATGATTGAATTAACCAATGGCAAATGGTCATCATTGCTGTTGAAGAGATTTGCTACATCAAATATGAGTCGTTATGTCGTTCCTCACTTCTCAAGAATCTATCAAATCAATACGGAGGAAATGGAAGGAGATCTCAAGGATTTATCCACACTTCATGATTTCTTTATACGAAAGCTGAGGAAAGGGAGTAGACCGATTGATCAGGATGTGCAAGCTGTTACTAGTCCAGTGGATGCCGTACTTGAGGAAGTTGGACCTATTTCAGAACAGAAATTGATTGAAGTGAAGGGGAAAACATACTCGATTGCAGAGATGCTAGGTAATGATGCACTTTTACAGAAATACATACATGGTACCTTCATGGTTTTGTACTTAAGCCCGAGTCATTACCATCGAATTCATAGTCCTGTAGCTGGAAGTGTTACAGCCAGTTGGACACTCGGAAAGAAATCATATCCAGTCAATTCTCTTGGGTTAAAGTATGGGAAAAGTACACTTTCGAAAAATTATCGGACAGTGACCGAAATTCAGCATCAGACGGGTCATATAGCAGTGGTGAAGGTGGGAGCCATGTTCGTGAACTCCATAGAAGTTACACATGAGAATGAACATTTAGAAAAAGGGCAGGAACTTGCGTATTTTACATTTGGATCAACGGTCGTCTTATTGTTTGAGAAAGACTCCATTAAATCAACATTAGAAAAATCGCTTCCATTTCCTATTAAAGTGGGGGAAAGAATTGCGTTATTAAAAGAGACATGATATTGTTTTGTGAGCGCAAAGAAAAAAGCCCAACATAGGGCTTATTAGACAATGATTTTGTGAGTTAATGAACGACGGTGAATTTCTGTCTCGATTAGATAGATAAAATCTTTGCTTAGTTGTAGTTCTCTTGCTTTAAAATACGATTCAACAAGCAAGTCATCCGATAATTTACGCAATGGAAATCACACCTTTCTTTTCTTGAGAATGGTTCTACTGCATAGTGATTCATCATAAAATGTAGGCTATGTAGCTGTACTCCTACTCTATCAAAATTAACAAAACAGAACAACCGTTCTGTTATCCACAAGTTGTGGTGGATAACTTGTGATTAATTTGTTTATAAGAGAGTAATTCCTTTTTATGACAGTGTGAGTTTTGTGCATAAAGTTATCCACAGTGTTGAAGGAACGTGAAATTTGTCGAAAAATTTTCATTAATTTAATGAGGTGTAAGAAATGCTTAAAAAATTTTTGCCAGATCAGCATGTCAAAAGTATTTTTGAAATTACTCCTGAAAGTCTAAAAGAAAAGGGAGTAAAGGCGATCATAACTGATTTAGATAACACTCTTGTCGAATGGGATCGGCCAAATGCAACACCGAACCTTATCAAATGGTTTGAGGAAATGAAAAAACACAATATTATAGTGACCATTGTGTCTAATAATAATGAAGGAAGAGTAAAAGCTTTTTCTGATCCGCTGAATATTCCTTTTATTTTTCAAGCTCGTAAGCCGATGGCAAGAGCCTTTAAAAAGGCTATGAAGCAAATGGGAACATCTAAGGATGAAACGGTGGTTATCGGAGACCAGCTACTTACAGATGTTCTGGGTGGTAATCGCAGCGGGTTACACACCATTCTTGTTGTACCTGTTGCTTCAACAGATGGATTTGTAACAAAGTTTAATCGACTAGTTGAGCGGAGAATACTGAATTGGTTCCGTAAAAAAGGAATGATTGTATGGGAGGATTAAGTTTGAGTGAACAGTTTTCGTGTATAGGCTGTGGGGTAAATATCCAAACAGAGGATAAGGAGGCTTTAGGCTATGCGCCTCCATCTGCGCTTGAAAAGGAAATTATTATTTGCCAACGCTGCTTTCGTTTAAAACACTATAATGAGATTCAGGATGTTAGTTTAACAGATGACGACTTTCTAAAAATATTGAATGGATTATCCCAGACGGATGCACTTATTGTAAAAATTGTCGATATTTTTGACTTTAACGGCAGCTGGTTACCAGGGTTACACCGTTTTGTTGGGAAGAACAAAATCCTGCTAGTTGGAAATAAAGTGGACCTTCTGCCCCATTCTGTAAAGCCAAATAAAGTCATTCAATGGATGAAGAGAGAAGCAAAAAAACTGGGTTTGCATCCAGAAGATGTGTTTTTAGTGAGTGCACATAAAGGTCAATTTGTTCGTGAAGTAGCGGAAGCAATCGACGAGTATCGAAATGGCAAGGATGTGTATGTAGTTGGTTGTACAAATGTTGGGAAATCAACATTTATTAACCGTATTCTTAAAGAAGTATCGGGAGAAGGGGATGTAATTACCACTTCTCATTTCCCAGGAACGACTCTTGATATTATTGAGATTCCGCTTTCTGACGGTAAGCATCTCATTGATACACCAGGAATCATCAATCACCACCAAATGGCTCATTTTGTGAGTAAACAGGATTTGAAAATTATTACTCCAAAAAAGGAAATAAAGCCAAAAGTCTTTCAATTGAACGAAGGACAAACTTTATTTTTCGGAGGACTTGCGAGATTTGATTTTATTAGTGGGGGAAGACAATCATTTGTTTGTCATTTTTCTAATGAAATTAATATTCATCGTACAAAACTTGATCATGCCGATGAGTTATATAAAAAGCATGTGGGTGACATGCTCTCACCCCCAAGAACAGATGAATTGGAGGAATTTCCACCACTCGTTCGCCATGAATTTATGATTAAAGAAGAAAAGACAGATATCGTGTTTTCCGGTCTGGGCTGGATAACGGTAAACGAACCAGGTGTGAAGATTGCAGCGTATGTCCCTAAGGGTGTTCATGCAATGATCAGAAAATCACTTATATAATTTAGCTATTTGAGTAAATCAGCTTGATCAACCTCATGAAGTACTCTAGGCTACAACAAGGGAGAGGAATTTTTTTGAAAAAGCTGTATGCGGTAATAGGGGATCCAATCGCTCATTCTATGTCGCCTGCCATGCACAATGATTTATTTGGCTTTTATGATATAGACGCTCATTATCAAGCGCTTCATGTGAGAAAAGGAGACTTACAGAAAGCGGTCCTAGGGTTAAAAGCGATTCAAATTAGTGGGTTTAATGTGACTGTTCCACATAAGGTCGATATCCTTCCGATGCTTGATCGCTTAGATCCTTTAGCAAAAGCAATCGGTGCAGTTAATACAGTTGTAAATGAGGATGGCGAATTTGTTGGTTACAACACGGATGGGGAAGGATCAGTAAAAGGAATTATGAATATTATTCCAGATCTTTTCAACCACCGAATTCTCATTGTTGGAGCCGGTGGGGCTGCAAGAGCTATTTATTTTACTTTAGCTTCAATGGGGATTAAAAATATAGATGTTACCAATCGTACGAGTGAAAAAGCAGAAGAATTAATCGCTCAATGTCCATATACAGTTAACTCCAGCGTATTAATGCGTGAGGAAGCTGAGAACTTGTTGGGTGATTATGATATTATCATACAAACAACATCGATTGGTATGGCACCGGATGTAGAATGCCAACCGCTCTCTTTACATAACTTAAAAGAAAATAGTTTTGTAAGTGATATTATATACAACCCACTTGAAACTCTATTTTTGCGTTCTGCAAAAGAAAAAGGGGCTCGTACGCAAAATGGAATTGATATGTTCGTTCTTCAAGGAGCATTAGCATTTAATAAATGGACTGGAATTTTCCCGGACCAAAAAAGAATGGAAAAATTGGTTTTAAACCGATTAGGAGGATAAGGATGTTAACTGGTAAGCAGAAAAGATTTTTACGTTCGAAAGCACATCATCTAAACCCTATTTTTCAAGTAGGTAAAGGTGGAGTGAACGATAATATGATTAAACAAATCAATGAGGCATTAGAGGTTAGGGAGCTTCTGAAGGTAAGTGTGTTACAGAATTGTGATGAGGACAAGGACGAAGTAGCAGATAAGTTAGCGTCAGCATGTAAGGCAGAGCTTGTTCAAGTAATTGGATCAACCATTGTTCTATATAAAGAGTCTGAGGAAAATAAACAAATACAGCTTCCTTAACCAGAGGGGGTCCTTATGAAGAAAATTGGAATTTTAGGGGGAACCTTTGATCCGCCCCACAATGGACACCTGCTTATTGCAAACGAGGTATTAGAATTCTTAGGGCTAAATGAAATATGGTTTTTACCTAATTCAAAGCCACCGCATAAATCAACAAGCGGGACGAGCACGATCGATCGAGTGACTATGCTTGAAAAGGCAATAAGTAATCATGCTCATTTTAAAGTTGAAAAGATAGAGTTGGAGCGGAGTGGTCCGTCCTATACGTATGACACGATGAAACTTCTGCAAGAAAAAAATGATGGGACAGAGTTTTATTTTATTATCGGGGCAGATATGGTTGAATATTTACCAAAATGGTACAAGATTGATGATTTAATGAAACTTGTTACTTTTGTCGGAGTGCAAAGACCAGAACACGTATTGCAGACAAGTTATCCGGTTATCTTTTTAGATATTCCGGAATTTGCCGTCTCTTCTAGTTTAATAAGAGAAAGAGTAAAGAATGGGAATACTATTCATTATCTTACCCCTGACTCCGTCATACAATATATAAAGGAGCATCAGTTATATGGATCGATCGAAAGCGTTAGAGATTGTTAAAGAGCAATTAACCGACCATCGTTATCAGCATACACTAGGGGTAGAAGAAACAGCGTTAAAGCTAGCAAAAAAATATGGAGCAAATGAGAAACAAGCGGAGTTGGCAGCGATCTTTCATGATTATGCTAAGTTTCGTCCAAAGGAAGAGATGGAGCAAATCATCCTTCGTGAAAAAATGCCAGAGGAACTGCTTTCCTATAACAGCGAACTTTGGCATGCTCCAGTTGGCGCCTATTTAGTGGAGAATGAAGTCGGTATTCATGATCATGAAGTACTAGAGGCAATTCGTTACCACACTTCTGGTAGGCCGCACATGTCATTGCTTGAAAAAATAATTTATGTGGCTGATTACATTGAGCCAGGAAGGCATTTTCCAGGTGTCGATGAGGTCAGAGAGGTAGCGGATAAGAATTTGAATGAAGCATTGTTACTTTCCATTCAAAATTCAATCATTTTCTTAATAAAAAAGAAACGAGCAGTTTTTCCGTTAACGCTCCAAACGTATAACTATTTCATTCATTTAAAGGAGGACTGATTGGATGACCAATCGTCAATTATTAGAAACATCAGTAAAGGCTGCTGATGATAAGCGCGCAGAGGATATTGTTGTATTAAATATGCAGGGCATTTCACTAATCTCTGATTACTTTATTATTTGCCACGGAAACTCTGATAAGCAGGTTCAAGCGATTGCCAGAGAAATGAAGGAAAAGGCAATGGAAAATGGCTATATGGTAAAGAGAATGGAAGGCTTCGACGAGGCAAGATGGATCCTTCTTGATTTAGGGGATGTGGTGGCTCATATATTCCATAAAGACGAAAGAAGTTACTATAACCTCGAGCGATTATGGGGTGATGCACCAATAGAAAATATGGAAAGTGTTCTCACTCAATGACGTATGGGAAATTTGCCTACCTTTATGATGAATTAATGAAGGATGTACCGTATGATGAATGGGTTTCTATCGTAACGGAAAAATGGAGCAAGTATGAGTGTAAGGGAAAAAAACTATTAGATTTAGCCTGTGGTACAGGTGAGTTATCTGTACGCTTTGCGAAAGCTGGATTCGAAGTAACAGGTGTCGATTTATCAGCGGACATGCTTACAGTCGCTCAGATGAAAGCAGCGACTAACGGGCTAAAGCTTCCTTTGTATCAACAAAATATGGTTGAACTCGACTTATATGAGAGTTTCGATGTGATCGGGATATTTTGTGATTCTTTAAATTATCTACAGACGGAAGAAGAAGTTATTGAAACGTTTGCGAAAATTTTTGACTTACTTGATGAGGATGGATTTTTTATATTTGATGTCCACTCTGTTCATAAGATCATGAATATATTTATGAATCAAACGTTTACCCATGATGAGGAGGATATTTGCTATATTTGGAATTGTTTTCAAGGAGACTATCCTCTTAGCATTGAACATGAGCTTACATTTTTTGTCCAGGATGATGAAAGCGGGAAATATGACCGTTATGATGAGTTTCATAGTCAGAGAACATTCCCGATAGAAGTGTATAAAAATTGGTTAGAAGCAAGTGGCTTATATGTAACAGATATCTTCTCTGATTTTATGGACGATTTATCTTCCGAGGCAGAAAGAATCTTTTTTATCGCTAAAAAGCATGCATGAGAAAAAGGCTGATTGAAAATAATCAGCCTTTTTTTTATATTGTTGCAGGAATCATTATTTCTTTAGAGAATTATTTAAAGGGAACTGTTTTTGTGATTCAATCAGATCTTCTTCGAATTTTGTATGAGTCGCTTGAAATAAGTGCTCAAACACATCTCCAAGCTCTGCATCCAACACTTTAATTCCTTCCCACGTTACTCCGCCCTTAACACAAACTTTTTGTTGTAGGGTTGGAAGTGTGTAAAATCCTTTTCGAAGCAATTCCCCAAGCCCTATTAACATTTCACTAGCAAGTGTCGTTGCAGTTGCTTCATCTATTTTTGTTTCTGCTACTGCTGCATTAATAAATCTTTGTGTTAAGTAACTGAAAAATGCTGGTCCACAACTAACGATATCTGAGCCTACTCTTGTAATATCTTCGTTAATGGAGACCGGTGTGGAAATTGCTTCAAACAGCTGAAGTAGCTTATCCTTCCATTCCCCTGTACAGCTATCACCAAACGTTAGTAGAGATACACCTGCTAGTGCCCGGTTGGTAATACTTGGTATAGCTCTCGCCACCGAACAGTCTACCACTGATTCAATTTGATTAACACTTATAGGACTAGTGATGGAAACAACACATTTCTCTGGGAGTAAAAATGGTTTAATTTCCATTAATACCTTTTGGATGTCTTTTGGTTTTATGCATAAGAAAATGACATCTGATACTCTTGCTACGCTTTTAGCATCAGAAAGTACGGCGACGTCATTATACACTGCTTTTATATTCATTGCTTTACTAAGCGTTCGATTTGTCACATTCATAAAAGAAGGGGAAATGGCTTTTCCATCAATAAGTGCCTCAATTAATATCCTCCCCATATTCCCTGTACCAATCACTCCGATTTTCAATGTACTTCCCTCCTTCACAAAGCAAGCATTCTCATATAAAAGTATGTAAATAAATTTGTGAATATGCCAAGAAAGGAATAACAAGATGATTGACTCTGTAAAGAAATATAAATGGTTTATTGTTGGGTCTTGTGTTATCGCCATTGGAATGCTAATTTATGCTCGCGGTTTTGTAAACGACAATGAGGAGGAAAATAAATGGACGATTCCAAGTGAGGAAGAACAAGATCCGGAAGTGCCCGAAGAAAAGTTTGTTCAGGAACCGGATGTAAAGAATTTAGTAGATGTAAAAGGAGCAGTAGAAAATCCAGGTGTGTACGAAGTGATGCTGGATGAAAGGGTAATCGATGTTATCGAAAAGGCTGGAGGATTAAAGGAAGGAGCGGATGAGACAAAAATTAACTTTGCTGGGCGGGTAACAGATGAAATGGTTTTGTATATTCCTTTAATAGGAGAAGAAGGAGAAAATATGATTGTGTCTGCCGGTGCTAGTTCTACCTCTACCTCTACTAGTCAAGGAGAAGGCAAAATCAATATTAATAAGGCTACTTCTGATGAATTGCAAAATCTCCCTGGAATTGGACCGTCTAAAGCGGATGCGATTATAGCGTATCGTGAAGAAAACGGATTATTTCAAACGATTGATGATTTGAAGCTTGTTACTGGGATTGGTGATAAGACATTTGAGAAGCTGCAGGATCAGATCATCGTAAAATAACAGCATTGACTAAAATCGACAATTTCCCTTAGACTAGTAGAAAATGAGAAATCTGGAGTGGGGAATATGAGCAACCATCGTTTAACTTGGGATCAATACTTTATGCTAAATGCGCATCTGATAAGTATGAGAAGCACATGTAATCGACTGAATGTAGGTTCGGTATTGGTAAAGAATAATCGAATCATTTCAACTGGCTATAATGGGGGAATTAGTGGAGATGATCACTGCCTTGATGCGGGCTGTTACGTCGTTGATAATCACTGTCTTCGCTGTTTGCATGCCGAAGAAAATGCGATCCTTCAGTGTGCACTTGAAGGAGTTTCCACAAAGGGAAGTCAAATCTATGTGACTCATTTTCCTTGTATACATTGTATGAAAAAGATCCTACAAGCGGGTATTACAAAAATTTATTACACGCATGATTATAAAAATCATGAATATTGCTATCATCTTCTCCGCATAAGCAATGTGGAAGCAATAAAGCTAGAAATGGATATTGAAAATGAGCTTAACAATAAAAACGATAACTCAGGGCATTTAAGTTGGAATTTTCAAGAATAATATACCTTGATTCAAACACGATCCGGGGGTGATATCTTGCAAGGAAGTTGGATCTATTTTGCAATTGCTTCTTTACTTGCTCTGGTTATTGCTTTTCAGACCCAAGTTGTTGTCAAGGTCTCACTCTTTTTATTTTTGATCTTATTTTTGTATTATAAGCGGTTCTCAAAAAGAAAAGTTTATACCATCTTGTTGATTGTCCTTGTTTTCTATACGAAGGCAAGGATTGATATAAACAGAAATGAATCTGTTTTTCATGGGAGTGAGACCCAGTTTGCTGTTTCGTTTCAAGATGAAGTAACGCTTAATGGGAGTCTACTAAGTGGTTATGCAAAGGATATAACCGGAGAAAAGCTATTAATTAAATACCGAATGAAGTCCGAAAAGGAAAAGTCCAGTTTTAATGAGGAAAGACTCCTCGGATATTCTTGTCAGTTAAAAGGTAGCTTAAAAACAGTGAATGGACAAACTAATCCTAATGCCTTTGATTACCAATCTTACTTAAATCATCAACAAATTCATTGGCAGTTAGTTGTTGATCAATGGGGGGATTGTTACGAACATGATGGACCTATTCTTCTTGTGAAAAAGCAAAGGCAAAGGGCAATCGCATTATTGGAATCTTATTTTCCAGAGTCCGTCGCTTCCTTAGCCAGTGCACTGCTGTTTGGAGAGAGACAGATACTCGATCCATCCTTAGAGAAAGCGTATCAAAAACTCGGAATCATCCATTTATTAGCTATTTCTGGAGCAAATGTTGCTCTTTACGTAAGCATCATCCATTATATTGGTGTGCGTTTAGGAGTGACAAGAGAACGCGTGATTGTCGTCCTTCTTCTCTATTTACCAATCTTTACTTATCTGTCAGGAGCCTCTCCTCCCGTGTTTCGAGCAGCGATGATGATGTTTCTTTTTTTGTTCCTTCGGCTTGTATCACAGTCAAAATTGGCCAGTCTAGATATTTGCAGTATCGTATTCATGGTTTATGCATTTCTTTCACCTTATCTCCTTTTTGATGTTGGGTATCAGCTGTCCTTTAGTGTGACCTTCTCATTACTTCTTTCCACCAAAGGATTATTAAAGCCTTCTAAATTCCTCTTAATAAAAGCGTCATTTATTTCTCAGCTAAGTTCTCTCCCTATCGTCCTCTATCATTTTTATGAATTTTCTTTGTTGTCATTGTTGGCAAACCTCGTTTATATTCCCGTTTTCTCTATAATCATAAACCCTGTTTTTATCACTCTGTTTTTTCTGTTATTCATTTTGGGGGAACATGTCTCATTTTTGATAAAACCAGTGGATTTTGTCATTACCTTAATGAACCGATTAACCGTTGGGCTAGCATCGTTTCCGTACCAAACAGTCACAATTGGCCGGCCTTACGTTTGGATCATACTTGTCCTGATATGCTCTATTGTCTATTTACTCTACAAATGGGAGACAGGTAAGACAAGGAAAAGCCAACTGATTTCAATCCTTCCTTTGTTATTTACCCTCACTTCCTCCTATTGCATGTCACATTATTCTTTCTCAGGACAAATCACGTTTGTTGATGTTGGGCAAGGAGACAGTATCGTTATTCAAAACGGTTTTCATAATAAAACGTATGTGATTGACACGGGAGGAACTATGTCTTTTCATGAGGAGGGATGGGAAAAGCCAAGAAATCCTTTTGAAGTTGGAAATGATATTCTCGTCCCCTTTTTAAAAGGAAAAGGGGTAAGTACAATCGATAAGTTAATATTGACTCATGGAGATATGGATCATATTGGTGGAGCAAAGTCTGTTCTCGAAACAATAAGAGTGAAAGAATTAATCCTTCCTTATGTTTCGAATCGTTCTAATTTGGAAAATGAAATCATTCATTTAGCTAAAGAAAAGAAAACTACTGTCATATTTGTGAAAAACGGAATGAGTTGGAATGAAAATGGGTCCTCCTTTAAAATCGTTAATCCAATTATTGAACAAGAGGATAGAAACGATAATTCAGTCGTTATTCATGTGAAAATAGGAGGGTTATTCTGGTTGTTTACAGGAGATTTAGGAGAACAAGGAGAAGAAAGGTTATTGAGAGAGTATCCTACCTTACCAGTGGATGTTTTAAAAATAGGACATCATGGCAGCAAAAGCTCTACATCTGCTACTCTTCTTCAGGCCTATCAGCCGAAAGTCGCGGTGATATCTGTTGGGATGACCAACCGATTTGGGCATCCACATCAAGAAGTTTTGGATCGGTTAGAGGAAAGAAATATAAAAATTTTCCGTACTGATACAGATGGTGCAATTAGTTACACTTTTCAGAATGGGATAGGAACCTTTTCTAAACATATCCCATATGATGTAACAAACCCATAAAAAAGAGACTGCAATAGCAGTCTCCTTATGTTTTATGTAGCAGAACCATTATGCCCCTACGAGTTTAATGACAGTTGCAATGATAAATAAAGTTGCAAAAAAACCGAAGGAAACGATGAACCCTACACCAGAATCAACAGCGTCATTACGTTTACTTTGCACATTTTTCTCAAATTCGTTCACAACTACCCCTCCTAATCAATCTTAGTATAAGCGATTTCATAAAAAAAATCTACCGATCCTCTTGTTTCTTTTCCTTGCTTGTCAGTGATTGTCACAAATACTTTTTAGATGTACGGTAACAATAATGTATACAACGGGGGTTATCGCTGTAAAAGGAGTATCCTAGGCCTCTTTTTTCAGCGTTTCTATAGATGGGAATTGGTCAGGAGATTGATCAATTCCCTTTAAAATGCTTGTCAAATCCTTGATCCTTCATTAGGATAAATAAGTAACCTATTTTCCTGAACGGAGCGAGGAAAAGTGATTTTTGATTTATGGAAGCAAATTAAGAGGAAAGAATTTTCTCCTATTTACGTTTTGTATGGAACAGAATCGTTTCTAATAAATGAAACAAAGCAGCTTTTTATACAAAATGTTTTGGGTGAAGATGAAAGTGATTTTAATCTATCCACCTATGATTTAGAAGAAATACCGATTGAAGTGGCTTTAGAGGATGCCGAAACAATCCCATTCTTAGGGGATAAAAGGCTGATATTTTTAAATAACCCAGGTTTCTTAACTGCTGAAAAAACGAAGGACAAAGTGGAACATCAGCTAGGAAGACTAGAACAATACATGAAGGAGCCGTCCCCTTAT
Source organism: Robertmurraya mesotrionivorans (assembly GCF_050971805.1). Lineage (NCBI taxonomy): Bacteria > Bacillati > Bacillota > Bacilli > Caryophanales > Bacillaceae > Robertmurraya > Robertmurraya mesotrionivorans. The sequence continues at coordinate 360,725 of NZ_JBPCCH010000001.1, forward strand.
TCGATTGTTGTGATGGTAGCGCCATATGAAAAGCTAGACGAACGAAAAAAGCTAACAAAGGAATTAAAGAGAACAGCTGTAGTAGCAGAAGCAAAGAAACTTGGGGAACACGAACTAAAGAACTGGATTGTCCAAAGAGCAAAGACAAATGGAACAAGCATAGATGATGAGGCAGTAGAGCGGATGCTTGCATTAGCTGGGACCAATCTATTTTTATTAACCTCAGAGGTGGACAAGCTTAGCTTATATTGCAATGAGACAAAACAAATTGATGCCGAAACAGTAGAGAAGCTCGTGTCACGCTCACTTGAACAAAATATTTTTACACTCGTTGATAAAGTGGTGCATCGAAAAGTAGACGAGGCATTACGTATTTATTATGATTTGTTGAGGCAAAATGAAGAGCCGCTAAAAATATTAGCGATTATTGCAGGTCAGTTCCGGTTAATTTACCAGGTAAAGGAATTAGCAAGACGTGGATACGGTCAACAACAAATGGGAGGGTATTTGAAAGTACATCCATTCCGTGTGAAACTAGCTGCAGGTCAAGCAGTGCAATTTAGTGATGAAGAGCTGACGAAAATTATGAAAATGTTAGCAGACGCTGATTATCAAGCGAAGACAGGTGGAATGAACAAGGAGCTTCTTATTGAAATGTTCTTATTTCATTTACATTCTAGTTCATAAATCAAAAAAAGCTAGATCCGATAAGGATCTAGCTTTTTATCTATGTTTAGCAAAAATTAAGAGTTTAATGAGTTTAATTTCTTCATTAAACGAGACTTTTTGCGAGCAGCAGCATTTTTATGGATAAGACCCTTTGCTGCAGCTTTGTCAAGTTTACTTGCAGCAAGAGCATAGCTCTCTTGTGCAGTAGTAGCGTCACCGTTTACGATAGCTGATTCTACTTTCTTAACAGCCGTACGTGTTGCAGATTTCACCATCGTGTTACGTGCATTACGCTCTTCGCTTGTTTTCACGCGCTTGATTGCAGATTTAATATTTGGCATTCTTTTCACCTCCTACAAAGCATCGAGATTATATACTCGACTATCACCATTCATTAATTTACGTAAATTAAGAACAAAACACATTTTATCATTCGGTGCATACTATTGCAATACTTTTCAATGGAAATATATCAGCCGATATCCAATGGTTTGAATGGTTTCATATAGAAAAGGAAATAATAGTTGCTAGTTTATTATCTAATTTGACGAAAGAGAGGGGCTTATGATGAAAGAATCAATAGATTTAAGTAGATATTCCATCCGTACCGATTTGGCAGTAGAGGCAAGGGAGATGGTGATTGCAAGCAGGGGGGGGAATGTAACAGATGCACAAGATCTCTCAAATATAAATGGTGTGGTTATTAAAGAAAAAGAAGAGAACGGCATTAAGCTATCGCTAGTAGAAGTGTCGAAGGAAGGAGAGAAAGAGCTAAATAAAAAAGCAGGAAAGTATTTAACCATCGAAGTTCAAGGGATTAGACAGCAGGACACAGATTTACAAAAAAAGGTTGAAGAAACGTTTGCGAGAGAATTCTCCCATTTTTTAAGTGGATTAGGAATAAATAAAGATGCCTCCTGCCTTGTAGTTGGATTAGGAAATTGGAATGTTACTCCTGATGCCCTTGGTCCACAGGTGTGTGAAAATCTATTAGTTACGAGACATTTATATCAATTAAGTCCTGAGAGTGTGGACGAAGGCTATCGTCCAGTAAGTGCGTTAGCTCCTGGTGTTATGGGCTTAACAGGTATAGAAACAAGTGACATTATTATGGGAGTGGTTGAGAAAACAAAACCTGATTTTGTTATCGCTATTGATGCGTTAGCTTCGCGATCCATTGAGAGGGTCAATTCAACGGTTCAGATATCAAATACAGGAATACATCCAGGATCTGGGGTAGGAAATAAGCGTAAGGAGCTTAGTGAAGAAACATTAGGAATACCTGTTATCGCAGTGGGCGTGCCAACGGTGGTTGATGCGGTTTCCATTACAAGTGATACGATTGATTTTATTTTAAAGCATTTTGGACGGGAGTTAAAAGAAGGAAATCGACCTTCTAGGGCATTAGCGCCAGCAGGAATGACGTTTGGTGAGAAGAAGAAATTGACTGACGAAGATATGCCTGAAGAACATCACCGAAATACATTTCTTGGAATGATTGGCACTTTAGAAGAAGAAGAAAAAAGAAGATTGATTCATGAAGTATTATCCCCGCTTGGACATAACTTAATGGTAACGCCAAAGGAAGTGGATGTATTTATTGAAGATATGTCCAATTTAATTGCAAATGGACTAAATGCTGCTTTGCATGATGCTGTAAATCAAGATAATGCAGGTTTCTATACAAGATAGAGTTCGTCCAAATTTATTGTTCTACCTTCTCTAGTAAGTACATATCATTTACTAGACTAGGCTAAGAGGTGGAATAATGAAACTACAAAAAACGCCCTATGTTGTAACTATTCAAGGGACAAGCATTTTAAAACTCATTTTATCGTGTTTGTTGTTGATTTTCCTACTCTTTTCTGTGAGCGGACTATTAACTTCTTTAAACCCACAATATCAGCTTAGGTCATCGAGTGTGAACAAAGCGACAATGAATATGAGCGGAAATGTACTCTTTCAGTTGATGGCTAGAGAAAACCATTATTTAATGAGCGGATTAGTAGAAAGAGATGAAGTTCCGAGTATGTCGAGTGTCTTGTTTAAAGCCTCCACAAATGTGAATCTTGATGATCCACGGAGCTTATTAGGTAGAGAACTTCCGGGGTTCTCCTTATTTGATGGGAAAATTCTTGTTGCTGGTGAAGGAACCAATTATACCAATATGCCAATTGAATCAGCTCCACCAGAGGAAGCGTTGAACACAGAAAATGAGGCGAGTTTGCAAAACACGGACGATATTACAAAGGAAGAACCAAATAAAGTAACTCCTCCTTTAACAACAGGTGATAAAAAGGTTGCTTACATTTATTTCTCTCATACAAGAGAATCCTACCTCCCTTATTTAAAAGGAGTGACGGATCCAAATAGTGCGCAACACTCAGAAATAAATGTAACGAAAATAGGTGATCGCCTGCAAGAGAGGTTGGAAGGTTATGGGGTTGGCACAATAGTGGATAAAACCGATATTACGAATCGTTTAAATTCCAATGGCTGGACTTATGGCCGATCCTATGACGCTTCTAGGGCTCTTGTACAAGAAGCAATGGCTGGTAATTCTAACTTATCATATTTGATAGATATTCATCGTGATTCAAGAAGAAAAGAAGATACAACGAAAGTAATCAATGGTAAATCATACGCGAAACTAGCTTTTGTAATTGGAGCAGAACATCCAAATTACGAAAAGAATTTAAAGTTAGCGACGGAAATCCACAATAAACTCGAGGAGAAATATCCAGGTTTAAGCAGAGGAATTATCCAAAAGAGCGGAGCAAGTACAAATGGTCGTTTCAATCAGGACCTTTCCGGAAATGCTTTATTAGTAGAGTTTGGTGGAGTGGATAACAACTTTGACGAGCTTAATCTTTCTGCAGATGCATTTGCAGATGTATTTAGCGAAATTTTCTGGGAAGCAGAAAAGGTGAATTACCCAGTAACCGTTCCTTCTGAGGAGCAATAATGTTAATTAAGGTGATAGTTATGAAAATGTTTATGTTTAAAAGCATATTGTTAATGTCTCTCATGTTTGTATCAGTATTATTTGGAATGCAAATTGCAAACAACGGGATCGTAAACATGAAGGGATTTGAAGATCCTAATTTTAAAGGTGCATTCACTATTAACGAACAAGAAGAAAATGTCCAAGTATCGGTATTAGGAAATAATGTAGATAGTCACGATATTAATAAAAAAAGAGAGCAGCTAGAAGAAATGGAAGCCTATAACTTCTTCTCAGACTTAGGCAAAACATTAGCAGACATAGTAACGGGTATAGCAGATATTACGATTGATCTTATCACGGACAGGTAGAATTACGGCAATCTTAGGATTGCTGTTTTTTCTTTATATGGCTAGCTCCGCCTCCTTGGCCCTCGAGGTCGTAAATCAAACATCTCCAGAAGGCAGGCCTTCCTGCGATATTCGCCTTACGCTTGTCGGGCCAGTACAGTCGGCTCCGCTTTTCTCTGTCTAGCTCCAGCAGCTAGTCCCTCGGGGTCATAAGCCAAAGCACTACAGAGGTCAGGACCTCTTACGGTCTTCGTCTTATGCCTGTCGGGACTGATCAAGCTGCTTCCGCTTTTCTCTATTGAATCTTATTTTACCTACTGCTATAATCAAAAATAGTGTATACGTGCGAAGTATAGTAGGAGTGAACTGAATGAACAGACAAGATAGACTAAATAGACAAGAAAAAATAAGGAATTTTTCTATTATTGCACATATTGATCATGGGAAATCGACATTAGCTGACCGTATTTTAGAGAAAACAAATGCGCTTACAGCTAGAGAAATGAAGGACCAATTGCTAGATTCGATGGACCTTGAGAGAGAACGTGGCATCACGATCAAATTAAACTCTGTGCAATTAAAATATCAAGCAAAGGATGGAGAGATTTATACTTTCCATTTAATCGATACACCGGGGCATGTAGACTTCACGTATGAGGTATCACGAAGCTTAGCTGCTTGTGAAGGAGCAGTCCTGGTAGTTGATGCGGCACAGGGAATTGAAGCGCAAACATTAGCAAATGTTTACTTAGCGTTAGATAATGACCTTGAAATTGTGCCTGTAATTAACAAAATTGATTTGCCAAGTGCAGATCCAGAACGCGTGCGTAACGAGATTGAAGAAGTAATTGGGTTAGATGCATCCGAGGCGGTTTTAGCAAGTGCGAAGGCAGGAATCGGAATTGAAGACATTCTAGAGCAAGTAGTAGAAAAGGTTCCTGCGCCTACTGGGGATCCAGAAGCCCCATTAAAAGCGCTGATTTTCGACTCTCTTTATGATGCGTATCGCGGAGTGGTAGCTTATATCCGTGTTGTAGATGGTACGGTAAAGGTTGGAGATAAAATCCGCATGATGGCAACCGGAAAAGAATTTGAGGTTACCGAAGTAGGGGTGTTCACACCAAAATCAACTCCAGTTCCAGAACTAACTGTTGGTGATGTTGGATTTTTAACGGCAGCCATTAAAAATGTGGGAGACACACGCGTGGGTGATACCATTACTAGTGTGAAAAATGGAGCAACGGAAGCCCTTCCAGGGTATCGTCGCTTAAACCCAATGGTATATTGCGGTTTGTATCCAATAGATAGTGCGAAGTTCAACGATTTAAGAGAAGCATTAGAAAAGCTAGAACTAAACGATTCGGCTCTTCAATTTGAGCCAGAGACCTCTCAAGCGCTTGGCTTTGGCTTCCGTTGTGGATTCCTAGGATTGCTCCATATGGAGATTATTCAAGAGCGTATTGAAAGAGAGTTTAAAATCGACTTAATTACAACGGCTCCAAGCGTAATCTATCATGTCATTATGACGGATGGCACCGAGATTAAAGTGGATAATCCTTCAAACATGCCTGATCCACAAAAAATTGCACGCGTTGAAGAGCCATATGTAAAAGCTACAATGATGGCTCCTAATGATTATGTTGGTGCAATTATGGAACTTTGTCAGGAAAAACGAGGAATCTTTATCGATATGCAATACATGGATGAGACTCGTGTAAACATTGTGTACGAGATTCCTCTTTCAGAAATCGTTTATGACTTCTTTGATCAATTAAAGTCAAGCACAAAGGGTTATGCTTCGTTCGATTACGAGTTAATTGGATACAAGGAGTCAAAACTTGTGAAGATGGATATTCTTCTTAATGCTGAAAAGGTTGATGCGTTAAGCTTTATTGTTCATAAAGACTTCGCATATGACCGTGGAAAGGTCATAGTTGAAAAGCTGAAGGAATTAATACCGAGACAACAGTTTGAGGTTCCTATTCAAGCAGCGGTTGGGCAAAAAATTGTGGCACGTTCTACCATTAAAGCAATGCGTAAAAATGTATTAGCAAAATGTTATGGTGGAGATATCTCACGTAAGCGTAAGCTACTTGAAAAGCAAAAAGAAGGTAAAAAGCGTATGAAGCAGGTAGGGTCCGTAGAGGTACCTCAAGAAGCATTCATGGCTGTGTTGAAAATGGATGATACAAACTCAAAGAAGTAGATGATTTGATTTTAAAGGAAAGGTTAGATAAGCTTGATAAATCAAGTGATCTAACCTTTTTTGATTGCAAAAAAGTTATATTTTAAGGTTGTGTGAAAATGGTAAAAGCAGCATATATTCATATTCCGTTCTGTGAGCATATTTGTCACTATTGTGATTTTAATAAGGTTTTCTTAAAAGGTCAGCCTGTTGATGAATACCTAGACGCGCTTGAGGAGGAAATTCGACTAACGCTAGAAAAGCATCCTGCAGAGCCTCTTCATTCCGTATTTGTAGGTGGTGGAACTCCAACTTCATTAACTGAAAAACAATTACAACGATTATTGTTTTCCATAAAAAAATATCTTCCATTAGAACAGAATGCAGAGTTTACATTTGAAGCCAATCCAGGTGACTTGTCCGATGAAAAGTTTCGTGTGCTATTCGAGGGTGGAGTCAATCGATTAAGCTTTGGTGTGCAAACCTTTGATAATCAGTTGCTAAAGGCGATTGGAAGAACACATCGGGCGGAAGATGTGTTCACCTCTATTGAAAAAGCAAAAAAAGTTGGGTTCAAAAATATTAGTGTAGATTTAATCTATAGCTTGCCGAATCAAACGCTAGATAGTTTTAAAGAAACATTACAAACGGCTCTCTCCCTTGATATTCAACACTACTCTGGCTACTCCCTCATTATTGAACCCAAAACGGTGTTTTATAATCAAATGAGAAGGGGAAAGCTGCCTGTTCCAGGAGAAGATGCTGAAGCAGAAATATATTCGTTGCTAATGGAGCAAATGCAGTTAGCCGGATTTCAACAATACGAGATTTCCAACTTTGCTCTTCCAGGCCACGAGAGTAAGCATAATTTAACATATTGGAATAACGAGGAATACTATGGGTTTGGTGCTGGTTCTCATAGTTATGTTGCTGGAGAGAGGATTGCAAACCATGGTCCTTTAAAAAAATATATGGATCCCATTTGGAATGGCACTTTACCCTCTCATAATATTCACAAAGTGGAGAACAATGAAAAGTGGGAGGAAGAAATGTTTCTCGGTTTAAGGAAAATGGAGGGAATCAGCGTGGAACACTTCATTCAAAAATTTGGGGTAGATCCGCTCTCCTTATTTAAGAATGAGATAGATTCCTTACAAAGTCGAGATTTAATCTTATTACAAGAGGGAAAAATTGTATTAACAAAAAAAGGGCGGTTTTTAGGAAATGAAGTGTTTCAATCATTTATCGGCGTTATCTAAATGTTGACATATAGCCCTAACATTTGATAATTTATTATTAGATTTAGCACTCGTTAGAAGAGAGTGCTAACAGAGGTGATGAAACATGTTAACAGATCGTCAGTTGTTAATTTTTCAGGTGATTGTTGATGATTTCATTCGTTCTGCTCAGCCGATTGGATCTAGAAGTTTGTCGAAAAAAGAGGATATTAGTTATAGCTCTGCTACGATTCGTAATGATATGGCTGATTTAGAGGAGCTAGGCTTTCTTGAGAAGACACATACATCTTCTGGAAGAATTCCGTCCGAGAAGGGCTATCGTTTTTATGTAGATCATCTTCTTGCTCCACAGAAGCTTGATCAGCATGATATGCAATCGGTTAAATCGATTTTTGCTGAAAGGCTTTATGAACTTGAAAAAATCGTACAAAAATCCGCAAAAATATTATCTGAGCTGACCAATTATACTTCTATTGTTCTTGGACCTGCTGTTAGAGAGAATAAGCTTAAAAAGATTCAAATTGTTCCACTTAATAAGGAAACAGCTATCGCAATCATTGTGACTGATAAAGGACATGTAGACAATCGAATGTTTCATCTTCCTGAGGGGTTAGATGCAAGTGATATTGAGAAAATGGTCAATATCCTTAATGAACGTCTAACGGGTGTGCCACTTGAAGATTTAAATGAGAAGATCTACAAAGAGGTAGCCACTTTACTCAGACAGCATATCCGTAATTATGATTCCATGCTTCATGCATTCGCTGATACGTTGAAGATTCCATCAAATGAAAAGGTGTTTTTTGGTGGAAGAACCAATATTCTTAGTCAACCGGAATTCCATGATATCGAAAAGGTAAAAAGTCTTTTAAACATGATTGAGCATGAAAAAAGCATGTACGATTTGATTCGGAAAAATCCGACTGGGATTCATGTGAAAATTGGAAAAGAAAACAACAATTCAGCAATGGAGAATTGTAGCTTAATTACGGCAACGTATTCTGTAGGTGAGGAACAACTGGGGACAATTGCTATTTTAGGCCCTACTAGAATGGAATACTCTCGAGTCATCAGCTTGTTACAAACGATTAGTCATGATTTAACTTCTGTATTAACAAAGCTGTATCAAAATAAATAACGGTGGTGATTATGTTAAGGGGAGTACTCCCTTAACATCAGCCACTACTTATAAATAAGGAAGGAACACATTTAAGGGAGGTGAGTAATTTGGCAGAAGAGAAAAGTACATTAAATGAGGAATTACAATCTTCTACTGAAACAGAAGCAAGCTCAGAAGGTATTGAAGAAGTTTTTGCTGAAGCAGAAGTGGTAACTGAGGAAAATGTTGAAACTAATTCTGAGGACACTCGTATACAAGAGCTAGAAACAAAACTTCAAGACGCTGAAAATCGTTACTTGCGCTTGCAGGCTGATTTTGATAACTCTCGTCGCCGGGCCAGAATTGACCTTGAAGCGGCGCAAAAATATAGAGCTCAAAGCTTAATTACAAATTTATTGCCAGCTCTAGATAATTTTGAAAGAGCTCTTCAGGTTGAACCTGATAATGAACAAACAAGATCGTTGTTACAAGGGATGGACATGGTTTACCGCAGTCTGTCTGAAGCGTTAAAAGGTGAGGGCCTTGAGGCAATTGAAGCTGTTGGTCATCCATTTGATCCGCATATGCATCAAGCGGTTATGCAAGTAGAGGATCCTAACTTTGAATCAAATATTGTTGTAGAGCAATTCCAAAAGGGGTACAAGTTAAAGGATAAAGTCATCCGACCATCGATGGTTAAGGTGAACCAGTAATCCCTACATAATAGAATTTTGGGAGGTTATTTTTATGAGTAAAATCATTGGTATTGACTTAGGGACAACAAACTCATGTGTGTCTGTACTTGAAGGTGGAGAGCCTAAGGTCATTCCTAATGCAGAAGGAAACCGCACAACACCATCTGTTGTTGCTTTCAAAAATGGTGAGCGTCAAGTTGGTGAAGTAGCAAAGCGTCAAGCAATTACAAATCCAAATACAATCATGTCCATCAAGCGTCATATGGGTACTAGCCATAAAGAAACGATTGAAGGAAAGGATTATACACCACAAGAGGTATCTGCAATCATTCTTCAACATCTTAAAGCGTACGCAGAAGACTATCTTGGAGAGCCTGTTTCAAAGGCTGTAATTACCGTTCCAGCTTATTTTAACGATGCAGAGCGTCAAGCAACAAAAGATGCTGGGAAAATTGCAGGACTAGAAGTAGAACGTATTATCAACGAGCCAACTGCAGCAGCACTTGCTTATGGTTTAGACAAAATGGACGATGATCAAACGATTCTTGTTTACGACCTTGGGGGCGGAACATTTGACGTGTCTATTTTGGAATTAGGTGATGGTGTATTTGAAGTAAAATCAACAGCAGGTGATAATCGTCTTGGTGGAGATGACTTTGACCAAGTGATTATCGATTATCTAGTTGAGCAATTCAAAAAGGAAAATGGCATTGATCTTTCTAAAGATAAAATGGCGCTTCAACGCTTAAAGGATGCGGCAGAAAAGGCGAAGAAAGACCTTTCTGGTGTTACGACAACTCAAATTTCTCTTCCGTTTATCACGGCTGGGGAAGCTGGTCCACTTCACTTGGAAGTGACATTATCTAGAGCGAAATTTGAAGAACTATCTGCAAGCCTTGTAGAAAGAACAATGGGTCCGACTCGCCAAGCTTTAAGAGATGCTGGTTTAACACCTGCTGAACTTGATAAAGTTATACTAGTTGGTGGTTCAACTCGTATTCCTGCGGTACAAGAAGCAATTAAGCGTGAAACAGGAAAAGAGCCACATAAAGGCGTAAATCCAGATGAAGTAGTTGCAATGGGTGCTGCTATTCAAGGTGGAGTTATCTCTGGTGACGTAAAAGATGTTGTTCTTCTTGACGTAACTCCATTATCACTTGGTATTGAAACAATGGGTGGTGTATTTACGAAGTTAATTGATCGCAATACGACGATTCCAACTTCAAAGTCACAAGTATTCTCAACTGCGGCAGATAGCCAAACAGCTGTTGATATCCATGTTCTTCAAGGTGAGCGTCCAATGGCGGCTGATAACAAAACACTTGGTCGTTTCCAATTAACGGACATTCCACCAGCACCACGTGGTATTCCACAAATTGAAGTATCATTTGATATTGATAAAAATGGTATCGTAAACGTTCGTGCAAAGGATTTAGGAACAAACAAAGAACAAACAATTACGATCAAGTCTTCAACTGGTCTATCGGATGAAGAAATTCAAAAGATGGTAAGAGAAGCAGAAGAAAATGCAGAAGCTGATAAGAAGCGTAAAGAAGAAGTAGAACTTCGCAATGAAGCGGATCAGCTTGTATTTACAACTGAAAAAACTCTGAAAGACCTTGAAGGAAAAGTAGACGCGTCTGAAGTAGCTTCAGCAAATGAAGCAAAGGATGCACTAAAGGCTGCCATTGAGAAAAACGAATTAGAAGAAATTCGTGCGAAAAAAGATGCTCTTCAAGAAATCGTTCAAAATTTAACGGTTAAGCTATACGAAGAAGCAGCTAAGCAAGCTCAAGCAGCTGGAGGTCAAGCAGGCGAAAGTGGCAAGGATGACAATGTCGTTGATGCAGAATTTGAGGAAGTAAAAGACGATAAATAAGTTTAGGCTAACTAGCTTAGAAAAAGTCAAAGTCAAATCCAAGCGACTTTGGCTTTTTCATTGCTTTGGGTTGAATGGTAATGTTAAAATAACCTTTATGTGAAATGATTCGGGGAGTGGGCAATCATGAGTAAAAGGGACTACTATGAGGTACTTGGAGTCAGTAAAAGTGCTTCAAAGGATGAGATAAAAAAGGCGTACCGAAAGCTATCGAAAAAATATCATCCTGATATTAATAAGGAACCAGATGCGGATGAAAAGTTCAAAGAGGTAAAAGAAGCATATGAGGTATTAAGTGACGACCAAAAGAAAGCACACTATGATCAATTTGGTCACACCGATCCTAACCAAGGTTTTGGTGGAGGAGACTTTGGTGGTTTTGGCGGTTTTGAGGATATATTTAGCACGTTCTTTGGCGGTGGCGGTTCAAGAAGAAGAGATCCTAATGCACCAAGACAAGGAGCCGACCTCCAATATACAATGACCCTTAGCTTTGAGGAAGCAGTTTTCGGAAAGGAAACCGATTTAGAAATACCGAGAGAAGAAAATTGTGAAACATGTCACGGATCTGGAGCAAAACCAGGTACGAAGCCAGATACTTGTAGTCACTGTCATGGGTCTGGTCAGTTGAATGTGGAGCAAAACACACCGTTTGGTCGGATTGTGAATCGTCGAGTCTGTCATTACTGTAGCGGAACTGGGAAACAGATTAAAGACAAGTGTTCAACATGTGGTGGAACAGGGAAAGTGCAGAAGCGTCGTAAGATTCATGTAAAGATTCCTGCAGGTATTGATGATGGTCAACAGCTTCGTGTTGCTGGACAAGGTGAACCTGGAGTGAATGGTGGACCGGCAGGAGATTTATATGTTGTATTCCATGTCCGTTCGCATGAGTTCTTTGAACGTGATGGAGACGATATCTATTGTGAAATGCCGATTACTTTTGTTCAAGCCGCACTAGGTGATGAAGTGGAAGTACCAACATTACACGGGAAAGTAAAACTGAAAGTGCCAGCGGGTACACAAACAGGAACCAAATTCCGATTGAAAGGAAAAGGTGTTCCAAACGTAAGAGGCTATGGTACAGGTGATCAGCATATTATTATTCGAATCTTAACACCAACGAAATTAACTGAAAAGCAAAAGCAATTGCTTCATGAGTTTGCAGAGGTAAGTGGAAGCGTACCTCAAGGTGAGCATGAAGAAGGTTTTTTTTCAAAAGTAAAGAGAGCATTTAAAGGCGAATAAAAGGAATAGGAGTTGGTAGTATGAAATGGTCAGAACTTTGCATTCATACAACAAATGAGGCAATAGAACCGATCTCAAATATATTGCATGAGGCAGGAGCAAGTGGAGTGGTTATTGAGGATCCATTAGAGCTTGTGAAAGAAAGGGAAGACCAATTCGGTGAAATCTACCAACTCAATCCTAAAGATTATCCGGATGAAGGAGTAATGGTTAAAGCATATTTACCGGTTACAAGCTTCTTGGGAGAAACGGTTGATGCAATAAAAGAATCCATTAACAACCTAAGCATTCATAATATTGATATTGGAAGAAATACCGTAACGGTCAGTGAAGTGAATGAAGAGGAATGGGCAACCGCATGGAAGAAGTATTATCATCCAGTGAAAATTTCTGAACGATTTACCATTGTACCTACGTGGGAAGAATATACTCCAGTTTCAAGTGATGAATTAATTATTGAATTGGATCCAGGAATGGCATTTGGTACAGGGACGCATCCGACGACGGTTATGTGTATACAGGCGTTAGAAAGAACGGTTAGAGAAGGTGACCATGTTGTCGACGTTGGAACGGGAACAGGTGTATTAAGTATTGCATCAGCCATGTTAGGTGCAAGCTCAGTCCTCGCTCTAGATTTAGACGAAGTGGCTGTTAAATCAGCAAAGATTAATAGCAAGCTGAATAAAACACATGAAGTAGTAACCGTCGCTCAAAACAATTTACTTGACGGTGTGGACCAACAGGCAGATGTGGTAGTTGCAAATATTTTAGCCGAAGTGATTGTTCGATTTACTGATGATGTAGCAAGAGTTGTAAAAAATGACGGTTATTTTATTTCTTCAGGTATCATTCTACAGAAAAAAGATGAGGTTAGGGCAGCAATTGAGCGCTCTGGGTTTGAAATAATAGAGACGATCCAAATGGAAGATTGGATTGCGATGATTGCAAAGAGGCAATAATGTGAAGGGGGGTATCCCCCTTTATACATGAATAAAGAAGGTGTAGCGTGTGCAACGATATTTTGTTGATCAGACAACGGAAGGACGATTTGTCATAAAGGGTGACGATTTCAGACACATTGTGAAGGTGATGAGATTAAAGATTAACGATCAAATCATTTGTACGACTTCCAAAGGAGAAGGGGCTATTTGCCAAATTGCAGAAATTACCGATGAACAAGTCGTTGCAGACGTTGTACAATGGGAGGTAGTGTCTTCTGAACTTCCCGTTCGTGTGACGATTGCAAGTGGTCTTCCTAAAGGTGACAAGCTAGAGTGGATCATACAAAAAGGCACTGAATTAGGTGCCTATTCTTTCGTCCCAGTAACAACTGCTAGATCGGTAGTAAAATGGGATGAAAAAAAGGCTGATAAAAAAGTAGACCGTTGGCAAAGGATTGCAAAGGAGGCAGCAGAGCAGTCGCACCGACGGATCGTGCCAACTGTTGTAACTCCTCTTAATTTAGCAAAGCTTATTAGTCTTTCAAAAGACTATACGTATAAATTAATTGCTTATGAGGAAGAAGCAAAGCAAGGAGAGCGCTCGACTCTCGCTCGCACTCTTCAAGAGATGAAGAATGATGACAGTGTCTTAATTGTGTTCGGTCCGGAAGGCGGACTAACAGAATCAGAAGTTGAGTTGCTTACCCAAGAAGGGTTCCGGTCCTGTGGGCTTGGTCCTAGAATTTTACGTACAGAGACAGCACCCTTATACGTGCTGTCAGTTATTTCTTATCAATTTGAACTATTGAGGTGAACAATATGCCATCAGTTGCATTTCATACATTAGGTTGTAAGGTAAATCATTACGAAACAGAAGCCATTTGGCAGCTATTTCAAGAACAGGGATATGAGAGAGTAGACTATGAATCAACTTCAGATGTTTATGTCATCAATACTTGTACAGTAACAAACACAGGTGATAAAAAGAGTCGTCAAGTAATCAGACGTGCGATTCGTAAAAATCCGGACGCAGTTATTTGTGTAACAGGCTGTTATGCACAAACGTCTCCTGCTGAAATTATGGCAATTCCAGGTGTAGATATTGTTGTTGGAACACAGGACCGTGTGAAGATGCTTGAATATATCGAACGCTTTAAGGAAGAAAGACAACCAATTAATGCGGTTGGTAATATTATGAAAAATCGTGTTTACGAGGAATTAGATGTTCCTGCCTTTACGGACCGCACTCGTGCTTCTTTAAAGATTCAGGAAGGCTGCAATAACTTCTGTACGTTTTGTATCATTCCTTGGGCTCGTGGATTAATGAGATCACGTGATCCAAAGGAAGTGATAAAACAAGCACAGCAGCTAGTTGATGCCGGTTATAAAGAAATCGTATTAACTGGTATTCACACAGGTGGATATGGTGAAGATATGAAGGATTATAATCTTGCCATGTTATTAAAAGATTTAGAAAAAGAAGTGATTGGGCTTGAGAGACTAAGAATTTCTTCTATTGAAGCAAGTCAAATTACTGATGAAGTGATTCAAGTAATGAATGACTCTAATGTAATAGTTAGACATCTTCATATTCCATTGCAATCAGGTTCTAACACGGTGTTAAAAAGAATGCGCCGTAAGTACACGATGGAATTCTTTGGCGAGCGCTTAAACCGACTGAAGGAGGCTCTACCAGGTCTTGCGGTCACTTCTGACGTAATCGTTGGCTTCCCTGGTGAAACAGAAGAAGAATTTATGGAAACTTATCAATTTATCAAGGATCATAAATTTTCTGAACTGCACGTATTCCCATATTCTAAACGTACAGGTACACCTGCTGCTAGAATGGATGACCAAGTGGATGAAGAAGTTAAAAATGAGCGTGTACATCGATTGATATCTTTATCTGATCAATTAGCTAAAGAGTATGCTTCACAATTTGAAGGGGAAGTACTCGAAGTAATTCCTGAAGAACGTTCAAAAAACGGTGAAGGAATGTATGAAGGATATACAGATAATTATTTAAAGGTTATATTTAAAGGGACTGAAGAAATGATTGGACAAATTGTAAAGGTGAAAATTACAAAAGCTGGTTACCCTTACAATGAAGGTCAATTTGTCCGTGTGCTTGATGAGTATGTTAGATCAGCAGAACAAGCAGCGATATAATTTTCGAATTGGAGTGTATATGATGAAAGAAATCGCGAAAATGATTGATCACACTTTGTTAAAAGCTGAAGCAACAAAAGACCAAATTGAACAATTATGTGCTGAAGCAAAAGAATATCAATTTGCTTCTGTATGTGTAAACCCAACTTGGGTGGCTTATGCTAGTGAATTACTAAAGGGAACGGGTGTGGATGTTTGTACAGTCATCGGTTTTCCATTGGGAGCCAATACACCAGAAACAAAAGCATTTGAAACAACGAACGCCATTGAAAATGGTGCGACCGAGGTAGATATGGTTATCAATATCGGTGCGCTAAAGAATGGAGATGACTCTTTGGTAGAAAAAGATATTCAAGCTGTTGTTAACGCTGCTAAAGGTAAAGCTTTAACAAAGGTTATTATTGAAACATCTCTTTTAACGGAAGAGGAAAAGGTTCGTGCATGTAAGCTAGCTGTAAGTGCAGGTACTGATTTTGTCAAAACATCTACAGGCTTTTCAACTGGTGGCGCAACGGTTGATGATATTGCACTAATGCGTAAGACGGTTGGACCTACAATTGGTGTAAAAGCTTCAGGTGGAGTAAGAAGTGCGGAAGACGCAAAAAATATGATTGAAGCTGGTGCAACTCGTATCGGAGCTAGCTCAGGCATTGCTATTGTAAAAGGATTAGTTTCCAATAGTGACTATTAAAAATAAAAACATGCCACCCGGCATGTTTTTATTTTTTACCATGTAATTTCGTAACAAATGTCGCAAAATGGCTGGCGAATGGAAGGACAAGTAGAGAAGAGATTACGTTAAACAGGACGCTAATATGAGCCAGTTGTACATCAGGCTCTTGAGCTAGGCTACCTGCTATGCTTGCAAGATATGCGATGAATGGGAAAAAGGCCATCACCCCGATTACATTTAACCATATATGAGAATACGCGCATAGACGAGCCTCTTTGCCCCCGCCGATACTAGCCACATACCCAGTTACACAGGTTCCAATATTAGCTCCAAGCATGACGGCTATACCTGCACCAATCGTTAGTAACTGACTTGATAGGAACCCCATAATAATACCTGTCGTAGCAGAGCTTGAGTGAATAAGAGCTGTAATGACAGCCCCCACACCAACACTAAGTAAGTGGCTTTCATTCATATCAATAATCAATTGTTGGATGATCGGTAAACTAGATAAGGGCTTTGCTAGATATTTAAAGCCACTCATTGCCGAAAAAACCGTTGCCATTCCCAGGAGTATTAAACCAAAGGCATTTGCATTTTTATTTTTCATGAAAATAAGTAAGGCTCCTAAAATAGCCATTGGTACAAGAAAAGAGTCGATTTGGAATGTGATAAATTCTGTAGTAAAGGTTGTGCCAATATTGGTTCCAAGTATGATCCCAATAGATTGGCGAAACGTTAACAACCCAGCAGAAATCAACCCGATCGTCATGACCATGACAGCTGAGCTGCTTTGTAGAGCTCCCGTAATGATAATGGATGCTAAAAGTCCCTTCCATGTGCGATCGGTTAATTTTACAAGCCATTTTTTAAGTGAATCTGCGGATAAATTAAATAAACCCGTTCGCAAAATGGTCATACCAAAAATAAATAATACAATGAAGATACAAAATAAAAGAACACTTACCATGCTTTTCCCTCCTTTTACATCTTTATTGCAAAGGGATGTGGGACATGCTAAGTATCCGTAAGAAAATATGATATTTTAAAGTTTTATTCATAAATGGACGATAGCTAGTAGAATTACAGTTGACCTTGTTTCACTGTTATATTATAATTGCAAAGTACATGGAATTTCCATGTTGTTTGTTGTAAGTGTGTTGTGTTCGGAGGGAGGGAAAGAGAATGTCTAAAACCGTTGTTCGTAAAAACGAATCGCTTGAAGATGCTCTTCGTCGCTTCAAACGTACTGTATCTAAGTCAGGTACTATACAAGAAGCTAGAAAGCGCGAATTCTAC
This sequence comes from Robertmurraya mesotrionivorans, assembly GCF_050971805.1. NCBI lineage: Bacteria > Bacillati > Bacillota > Bacilli > Caryophanales > Bacillaceae > Robertmurraya > Robertmurraya mesotrionivorans. The sequence continues at coordinate 378,114 of NZ_JBPCCH010000001.1, forward strand.
GAAAAGCCTAGCGTTAAGCGTAAGAAAAAGTCTGAAGCTGCTAGAAAACGTAAGTGGTAAGAGAGGGTGTGTAAATGAGTCTTCTCGAGCGTTTAAATAATGATATGAAGCAAGCGATGAAAAACAAAGAAAAAGATAAACTTTCCGTTATTCGGATGGTCAAAGCTTCGTTGCAAAATGAAGCTATTAAAACTGGCCAGGAATTATCCGAGAACGAAGAGTTAACTGTCCTTTCTCGCGAAGTAAAGCAACGCAAGGATTCCCTCCATGAATTTGAAAAAGCAGGTCGTGATGACCTAGTTGAGAAACTACGTACTGAATTATCGTATATAGTCGAATATATGCCAAAACAGCTAACGGAAGAGGAACTTTCCGATATAGTGAAAGCGGCGATATTAGAAACAGGTGCTTCTACAAAGGCTGAGATGGGAAAAGTGATGGCAGTACTAATGCCTAAAGTAAAAGGCAAGGCTGATGGATCACTTGTTAATAAACTTGTACAACAACACCTTTCATAATAAACATGCTTTAAAGACTGCAGGGATTCTGCAGTCTTTTTACATATACTTTGTATAAAGAAACTGATTAAGATTTGAAACCTTTTTGCAGGAGCATCCGTATACATACTATGCATCAAGTGAGGAAGGAGGGAAATGGGTGAAGCTTTGTCGATGGATCATGGTCATTTCTTTTTTTATGGTTGGTATATTGTCGATCCTTCCGCTTAAAGGAGGAGCTCAAGGCGAAGCTGTATATGTAGTACCTGTGGAAGAAACAGTTGAGAAAGGTCTTTACGCCTTCTTATCGAGAGCTGTAAAAGAGGCTGAAGAAGAAAATGCAAAGGCAATCATTTTTACAATCAATACACCAGGAGGCGCTGTCGATGCGGCAGGGAAAATAGGCCAATTACTGTCGGCGACGAATATAAAAACCATTGCGTTTGTTGACAATCAAGCGTTATCAGCAGGAGCGTATATTTCACTCAATATGGATGAGATTTATATGGTGCCAAGTGGAACCATTGGTTCGGCTGCAGTCATTGACCAAGCAGGAAATGCTGCTGATGAAAAGGCTCAATCCTACTGGCTAAGTGCCATGAAAGCTGCCGCGGAACAAAGCGGTCGGGATCCCATCTATGCGCTAGCGATGGCTGATCGTGAAGTAGACTTGCCTGAGTATGGGGCACCAACAGGAAAGTTGTTAACATTGACTGCAGATCAGGCAGAGGAAGTGGGATATTCAGAAGGGACGGTTACCAGCCTAGAGGATTTACTTTCAGTACTTGATCTTTCTGGCGCCAAACTCGTAGATGTAGAAGCGAGCTTTGCAGAAAAAGTTGCACGATTCATCACTCATCCTGTCGTTGTTCCGATTTTGCTATCGATTGGTAGTCTTGGCTTAATCCTTGAATTATACTCACCAGGGTTTGGAATCCCAGGATTTATGGGACTTTCATCGTTGCTACTATTCTTCTACGGACATTTAGTGGCAGGATTAGCTGGTTTTGAAACATTAATCCTATTTGTGATAGGGATTGGACTCATATTGCTGGAGTTGTTTTTACCTGGTGGAATTGCAGGTATTTTTGGTCTAGCGGCCATTTTAGCAAGTTTGTTTCTAGCCACGGATAATGTTGTTCATATGGGAATCTCGATTCTCATTGCATTAAGTATTTCCGTATTAGCGTCTATCTTAATGGTAAAGGTGTTTGGTAAAAAGATGAAATTCTTTAGAAGGATTATTCTAACTGACTCCACAAAAAGCGAAGCCGGTTACGTTTCAAATAAAAATCGACCGGAGATCGTAGGGAAAGAGGGAATGACTCTCACGGCATTACGTCCAGCAGGTACCATTGTTTTAGATGATGAGCGTATTGATGTGGTTAGTGAGGGGAGTTTTATTGGGAAAGATAAGAGAGTAAAGATTGTCAAATCTGAAGGAGCTAGAATAGTTGTTAGAGAGTTAACAGAACCATTGTCTAAGGAGGAAGAAGAATGATTTTAGGATCTGGAACGATATTTGTTATTGTTTTAGTTGTATTAGGAATTGTTTTATTATCTGTTTTGCTCACGTTTGTACCAGTTATGCTCTGGATTTCAGCGCTTGCTGCAGGTGTTAAGGTAAGCATTTTTACACTGATTGGAATGAGATTACGTCGAGTTATTCCAAGTAGAGTAATCAACCCTTTAATTAAGGCGCATAAAGCAGGCTTGGATGTTACAACCAATCAACTAGAAAGCCATTACTTAGCAGGTGGTAATGTAGATAGAGTGGTTAATGCATTAATTGCCGCTCACCGCGCCAATATCGAATTATCTTTCGAACGTGCGGCAGCGATTGATTTAGCGGGTCGTGATGTATTAGAGGCTGTACAGATGAGTGTAAATCCAAAGGTAATTGAAACTCCATTTATCGCAGGGGTTGCAATGGATGGAATTGAGGTAAAAGCAAAAGCGAGAATTACCGTGCGTGCAAATATTGATCGTTTAGTCGGTGGTGCTGGTGAAGAAACAATTGTAGCTCGTGTTGGGGAAGGGATTGTTTCAACAATCGGTTCCTCTGACAATCATAAAAAAGTGTTAGAAAATCCAGATATGATCTCACAAACCGTCTTGTCAAAAGGCTTAGATGCGGGTACGGCATTTGAAATTTTGTCGATTGATATTGCGGATGTTGATATCGGAAAGAATATTGGTGCTGAATTACAAACGGAACAAGCGGAAGCAGATAAAAAGATTGCTCAAGCAAAAGCAGAGGAACGCAGAGCAATGGCAGTAGCTCAGGAACAGGAAATGAAAGCACGCGTTGAAGAAATGAGAGCAAAAGTAGTAGAAGCGGAAGCGAAGGTACCACTTGCAATGTCAGAGGCGTTAACTTCTGGGAAAATTGGTGTGATGGATTATTTAAATATCCAAAACATTGCGGCTGACACGAGTATGAGAGATTCTATTGGTAAACCAGACGGAAATACGGATAAAAAATAATACGATTACTGACGTAAAGCAAGGAGGTGTCCATCTTTGCAATTTCTATTGGAAAATCCCTTTATCTTAGTTGTATTGATCGGGATTATTTCTTCCTTCTATAAACAGATGAAGGGCACGGGGGAAGACGACCGTCAAAAGCGTAAACAGCCAAAGCCTTTTCTCCCTGGACAAACATCAGAGAAATCAAAACCTTTCATCGACTTTGATTTTGGAGAACTTCAACAAAAGTTTGAACGTCCACAAATGGAAAAGAAAGAGCCTGTAGAAACACGAAGCTTGAGCACCAATCGAGTGCAAGAAGTAAAAAACACGAATCGAGAACAACTGTATACTCCAAACAAGAAGGTGGACCGTCAAACGACGGGAAGATTAAATCAGCAGCCGAGAGTGGAATCGGCTGCAAAAACAGATCATGACCTCCGTGTGTCTAGCCAGACATTAAGGGATGCTGTTATTTGGTCAGAAATTTTAGGCCCACCTAAAGCAAAACAGGGTTATCATCGAAAAAGAACGAATTCACACTACTAAAACACGGCAGGATTTGCTTAAAAAAGTAGTGCTAGAACCCCCATTCATTTCATAAACATGAGATGAAAGGGGGTTCTTTTTTTATGGCTAAAAGGTGGGGGCAACGTGTAAGAAACTGGATGACCCAAACAATGGATCTTCCACAAGATGTCATGATGGATTTACCCCGCATCACTATGATTGGTCAAATCCACATCTATATTGAGAACCACCGTGGCTTACTCACTTTCTCAGAGAAAGAGCTTAGACTGCTTTTAAAGCAAGGGCAGTTGTTAATAAAGGGCAAGGCATTTGTCATTAAGACGATACTTCCAGAAGAGATTCTACTTGAAGGGAAAATTGAACACGTTATTTATCTTGAAGAATAAGAGTTTAAATTGATTTCGTCTGAAAGGTAAGGAGGCAGAATATGAAGAACCAATGGATTTACTACTATACGGGAATTGTATCTGTAAAGGTGACAGGAAAAGGCCTTGAAAGATTTATTAACACGCTAACAAGAGAGCAGGTTTCAATCTGGAGAGTAAAGCGTCATGGCGTAAACGCCATGAGCTTTGAAATAAGAGTGGATGATGCCCATAAAATTAGGAAGGTTGTTAGGAACTCAGGCTGTAAAATTGAGTTCCAGCGACGGACAGGCCTTCCTTTTCTGATGAAAAGAGCATATAAAAATATTGGTTTCTTTATCGGTGCTTTTCTTTTTTTTATTGTCATAACCCTGCTTTCAAACATGGTATGGGGAATCGAAATTAAAGGAGCAGACCCAGCAACAGAATATAAGATCCGAAAAACCCTTGATGAAATAGGAGTAAAAAAGGGGAAATTTCAGTGGTCCTTAGGTACCCCAGATGCGATTCAAAAGTCGATTACAGACAGTATGGATGAATTAACATGGATAGGAGTGGAGTTACAGGGGACAACCTACCACTTACAAGTAGTCGAAAAAAATGAACCTGAAAAACAAATGGAATACGGCCCACAAAATTTAGTAGCCAAAAAGAAAGCAACGGTTGTTGACTATTTTGTTGAAGAAGGTAAAACGGTGGTTTCTCTTAATGAAGTCGTTTCTCCAGGAAAAGTTTTAGTGTCAGGTACGATTGGAAGGGAAGGAGAGGAGCAGCTCGTTCCAGCAAGGGGAGAGGTTTTAGGTGAAACTTGGTATTGGACAGAAGTGGAACTTCCTTTGTCAACGAACTTTCAAGTATACACGGGAAATGAAGTAAGAAAACATGCAATAACTATAGGTGGGTTCAATATTCCTGTTTTGGGGTTTGGGAAGGTCGAGTACAAACAATCGGTTACAGAGGAAAATACGAAGCCAATTAAATTCCTAAAATGGAATTTGCCGATTTCTTACCAACAATCCACGATTCGTGAAAGTGAAAATGAGACAAGGGTATATACGGAAAAACAAGCATATACTGTCGCAAGAGAAATGGCTAGAAAAGATATAAAAAGTCTCCTACCTGAAGATGCTAAAATAAAAGGGGAAAAAGTTTTGCGCCAATTGGTCAAGAATGGTAAAGTTAACTTAATTGTTCATTTTCAAGTAATTGAAAATATTGCAGAACCTCAACCAATTACTCAAGGAGACTCGGAATGACAGAAGAACTAAAAACGATTAGTGTAAATCTCGAAAATCCAAATGAAGCCATAGCTCTATTAGGTAATTCTGATGCAAATATTAAAATGATTGAGCAGGAATTGGGTGTATCGATTGTAACCAGAGGTGAAACCGTAAGTGTGTCGGGTTCAACTGAAAATGTTGAAATGGTTACAAGCATTATCAGCAATCTATTGTATGTTATTAGAAAAGGCATTAATATTAGCGGACGAGATTGTTTGTATGCCATTCAAATGTCTAAAAAAGGTACATTGGAGTACTTTAAGGACATATATGAAGAAGAAATTACGAAAAATGCGAAAGGTAAGTCAATAAGAGTTAAAACTCTCGGTCAGCAGCAGTATTTAACGGCGATGAAGAAGCATGATCTCGTTTTTGGTATTGGTCCAGCAGGTACGGGAAAAACGTATTTAGCTGTGGTTATGGCAGTGAATGCCTTGAAAAATGGAAATGTAAAACGAATTATCTTAACGAGACCGGCAGTCGAAGCGGGAGAAAGTCTTGGATTTTTACCAGGGGACTTAAAAGAAAAGGTTGACCCGTATTTACGTCCATTATATGATGCACTTCATGATATCTTAGGAACGGAGCATACACAGCGTATGATCGAACGAGGAACGATAGAAATTGCTCCTCTAGCCTATATGAGGGGAAGAACCTTAGATGATGCCTTTGTTATTCTAGATGAAGCACAAAACACAACACAGGCACAGATGAAAATGTTCTTAACCCGTCTTGGATTCGGCTCTAAAATGGTCATTACCGGTGATCAAACACAAATTGACTTACCGAAAGGTGTAAAGTCAGGTTTGATTGCGGCGGAGTCCATTCTATCTACCGTAAAGGGGATTTCCATTATTCATTTAGAACAAAGCGATGTGGTTAGACACCCTCTAGTAGGTCGAATCATCCAAGCGTACGAAAAGCAATCTAATGAGTAAACCGTTCGAGTATTAAACGAACGGTTTTTTCTTGTTTTTTGAAAAAGATGCATCTTCCCTGAAAAACTGTTATCATTTTACATATGTGGCATTTATTTTGTTTAATGATAAGAATTGGAGGAGAGTCATAGTGGAAAAGATTCAACAACAGTTGATGAAAATTAGAGGCTTATTGGATCTACGAATTTTTCGGGTCTTGTTATTCCTCGTCCTTGGCTTAGTCCTTTATGCCTCCATGTTTACCAATGTTAAGCCAGAAAAAATGGATTTACGCTTGTTTTCGATAGCGAATCAAACCGTAAGATCTCCAGTAACGATCTCTGATAAAGAGAGTACCGAAAAGAAGAGAGAAGAAGCTGAAGACAGTGTTCAAGATGTCTATTATATGAAAAAGGAAACAAATGAGAATCGAGTCGATTTAATTACCTCAATCTTCGATGCAGCAACGGAAGTGAAAAAGGAGCTGCAAGACCAAGTAAACGCTTCAGAAGGAACTTCTCAGGGGCAAGAAAGTGAAAATTCTGGGGGTGCTCCTTCAGACAATGAAGTTGTCGACAAGATGAAGGGAAAGCTAACAGAGGAGGTAACAAGAAGTATTTCTGATTCTGTCTTGCTAGCACTTGTCTCATCCTCCAAGGAAGAGTTATCTGTTGCCAAGGATGTGACCATAACCGCTATAAATACGGTTATGAATCGAAGAATTCCAGCAGATGAAGTGGAAAATAGTAAGAGGCTTGTAGAAGAAGAACTGAAACTAACTTCTATGAGCAGTCAATTAAAAGCAGCTGTAATTGAATTAGGACGATATGCAGTTGTTCAAAATGAATTTTTTGATTTAGAGGCTACTCAGGAGCTGAGGGAACAGGCGAAGGAAAGTGTTGAGCCAGTAAAGATATTACAAGGGCAAATAATTGTTGAGGAGAATCAGCTGATTAGTAGAGAAGTCTTCCGTCAGCTAGAGCTTGTCGGCCTTACAGACAATCAGCAATCAACACTGCCTTTTATCGGATTAGCACTTCTTGTTATGGTAATGGTAATTGCTCTGTACTATTACTTCCATGAACTCAAAGTGAGTGGAGATATGAAGCAAAATTACTTGCTTTTGTTTAGCATTATCTTTATTCTTTCAATCGTGATGTTAAAAGGAATTAGCCTTCTTCAACAATTTGAGTTTTCAGATTTAGGTTATTTATTTCCTGCTGCTATGGCAGCCATGTTAATTAAAATTTTGGTGGACGATAGACTAGCGATTTTAACAACCATTATTTTAGCTCTTTGCGGAACCATTTTGTTTAGTGAAAACATAACAAGCTCACTCAATGTAAATATTGGCATCTACATCATTTGTAGTGGTTTAGCGAGCATAATGTTTTTAAGTAAACAAAATCAGAGGATGAAAATTCTACAGGCGGGTATGTTTGTTTCTTTAATAAATATCATCATTATTTTTGCTTTGTTATTTATTAACAATGGTCACTATAATGCCAAGGAATATACGTTTTATTTTGGTGGTGCCTTTACATCGGGAATTATTGCGGCGATTCTAACCATCGGGCTCCTTCCATTTTTCGAGGCCGGATTTGGAATCCTTTCAACGATGAGATTGATTGAATTATCAAATCCAAATCATCCGCTTCTTAGAAAAATACTTACGGAGGCACCTGGAACCTACCATCATTCTATTATGGTAGCAAATCTTGCCGAGTCAGCATGTGAGGCAATCGGTGCAAACGGCTTATTAGCAAGGGTAGGATGCTATTATCACGATATTGGGAAGACAAAGAGACCACAATTTTTTATTGAAAATCAAATGAATATTGAAAATCCTCATGATCGCTTGCCGCCACAAACGAGCAAAAATATTATAGTGGCACATGCCACAGATGGTGCTGAACTACTAAGACAATACAAAATGCCTAAAGAAATTGTTGATATTGCTGAACAACATCATGGCACTACTTTACTCAAGTTCTTTTACCACAAGGCAAAACAAAATGGCAATGAGGTGCGAGAAGAGGATTATCGTTATCCTGGACCAAAAGCTCAAAACAAGGAAATTGCCATAATCGGAATAGCTGATAGTGTGGAGGCAGCCGTTCGTTCTATGCAACATCCTAATCCTGAACAAATAGAAAGCTTGGTTAAAAGTATTATTGCAGATCGATTACAGGATGGGCAGCTGAATGAATGTGACTTAACACTCAAGGAAATAGAAATCATCTCAAATACACTATGTGAAACGTTAAAGGGAATCTTCCATTCTCGAATTGAATATCCAGAAATTACGAAACAGAAGGTGAAACAAGCATGAACTTAAGTATCGATTTTTTAGATGAAACAAATGAAATGACAGAAAAAGCGATTGAGCAAATTGAAGAGTTATTAAATTTAGCTCAAAAAAAACTTCAAATCACAGACCCTTGTGAGCTATCCGTTACATTTGTTGATAATAACCGTATTCAAGAAATTAACCGTGAATACAGAGGTAAGGATAAGCCAACAGATGTAATTTCTTTCGCATTAGAGGAACTCGGAGAGGGAGAAATCCAAATAAGCGGTGCAAACATGCCAAGAGTACTCGGAGATATCATTATTTCAACTGATAGAGCTCGAGAACAGGCTTCGGACTACGGGCATACTGTTGAACGTGAGTTAGGTTTTTTAGCTGTCCATGGCTTTCTTCATTTATTAGGTTATGATCATGAGACAGAAGCAGAGGAAAAGGAAATGTTTGATCTTCAACGGAGTATATTGGATGAGTACGGGCTCGGACGATAAAAGAAAGTATAAAACGAGACATGTCCTATATTCTTTCCGGCATGCCCTATCCGGGTTTAGTAAGGCAGTAAAAGAGGAGAGGAATATGAGAATTCATCTTTTCTTTACAATGTTAGTTGTCTTGCTTGGCTATTTGCTACAAGTTTCTATAGTTGAGTGGGTGTTTCTCCTCTTATCAATAGGAGGAGTGATCTCCTTAGAACTAATTAATTCGAGTATAGAAAACCTTGTGGATTTAGTGACAGAGGAATTTCATCCACTAGCAAAAAAAGCAAAGGATATGGCTGCGGCGGCAGTCTTTATCTTTTCCATTGTGAGCATCATCATTGGTATGATTATTTTTATACCAAGGCTATGGTAATAGGGAACCGAACCTATTTTCGGTTCCATTTTTATTTGAAATCGCATTCAAGAAAGAGTAAAATAGGGAAACGAATTGAAGGAATTGATTAATATTTAGAAAATTCAATCTTCTTCATTACATTTTTGCTACAATCGATGAAATGCAGAACAAAATAGGGTAAAATAGGAGTATGCAGTCTCCTGAAAGGAAGTATTAATTTGAGCAAGCAAGAAACATTAATTAAAGAAGCGAAAATTGCAAGAGAAAAAGCTTATGTACCATATTCGAAGTTCCAAGTGGGAGCTGCCCTCTTAACGACTGATGGAAAAGTATATCATGGGTGTAACGTAGAAAATGCTGCTTTTAGCATGACCAATTGTGCGGAGAGAACCGCGTTTTTCAGTGCCTATGCTGGGGGAGATCGTCAGTTTGAGATGCTTGCCGTGGTTGCAGATACAGAAGGTCCTGTCTCTCCATGTGGAGCATGTCGTCAAGTTATTTCAGAGTTATGTCCTAAAGACATGAAAGTTATTTTAACAAATTTAAAAGGCGATACACAAGAATTAACCGTGGCAGAATTACTACCAGGAGCATTTTCACCGGAGGATCTAAATGAGTAATAATCAAAAGCAAGAGCACAAATCAGGGTTTATCTCAATCATCGGCCGTCCAAATGTTGGGAAATCAACGTTCCTCAATCGTGTAATCGGACAAAAAATCGCTATTATGAGTGATAAACCACAAACTACAAGAAATAAAGTACAAGGTGTACTAACAACCAATGATGCACAATTAGTATTTATTGATACACCAGGAATTCATAAGCCAAAGCATAAGCTTGGGGACTTTATGATGAAGGTTGCTCAAAACACATTAAAAGAAGTCGATATTGTTCTTTTTATGGTGAATGCAGAAGAAGGTTTTGGTCGTGGTGAAGAGTTTATTTTAGATAAATTCCAATCAATTAAAACACCTGTATTCCTCGTGATTAACAAAATTGATCTTGTTCATCCTGACCAACTCATGGAAATTATCGTGTCGTATAAAGAAAAATATCCTTTTGCTGAAATCATTCCCATCTCTGCGCTTGAAGGAAATAACCTAGAGGTCTTGCTTGATGTGATTAAGAAATATATTCCTGAAGGACCTCAGTATTATCCAGCCGACCAAGTAACAGATCATCCAGAAAGATTTATCGTGTCAGAGCTAATACGTGAGAAGGCATTGCATTTAACAAGAGAAGAAATTCCTCATTCATTAGCGGTTGTTATTGAGAAAATGGAACGCTTAGAAGACAAAGATGTCGTACACGTTATGGCAACCATTATCGTAGAACGTGATTCCCAAAAAGGAATTATTATTGGTAAACAAGGAAGCATGTTAAAGGAAATTGGAAAACGTGCAAGGCAGGATATTGAGAACTTGTTGGGAACAAAAGTATTTTTAGAATTATGGGTTAAGGTTCAGAAGGATTGGCGCAACAAAATGTCCCAACTGAGAGATTTTGGGTTCCGTGAGGACGAATATTGATTTACCATTTTTAGATTATTATTCATCTTTCTAGTTTATGCACCTTTTTTATTAACAATATTTTCGACTCATTATTTTTGGTAGACAAGGCTATGATAATGGTAACGATTTGGATTTATTGCTAGTCAACTATTTGAAAGGTGGGGGTTTTTGATGATGGATTTTACCTGGAAAGTTTTTTCGCAGACAGGTAACATTGACACTTATCTGCTCTTTAAGGAGTTAGAGAAGGAGAATCAAGACATACCCGGGAATCAGGATGATGAGCTAGCAGAGGTTGAATTTCCATATCTCTAGGTTTGTCTCGTACTAGGATGGTGTTCTAGATGTTTCAAAAATGCGAAGGCATCGTCATTCGAACAAATCATTATGGTGAAACAAATAAAATAGTCACTCTATTCACACGTGAATGGGGGAAAATTGGGGTGATGGCACGCGGCGCAAAAAAGCCAAACAGCCGTTTAGCTGCCATCACTCAGCTTTTTACATACGGTCAATTCCTAGTGCAAACAGGCAGCGGACTAGGGAGTTTGCAGCAAGGTGAAATGCTTTCCTCGATGCGGTCAATCAAGGAGGATATCTTCCTAACCGCTTATGCAAGTTACGTTATTGATCTAACAGATAAAAGCACTGACGAAAAAAAGGCAAATCCTTTTTTATTTGAGATGCTATATCAAACGCTAAATTATATTAACGAAGGCTATGACCCAGAAATTATTGTTCATATTTTTGAAGTGAAAATGTTGAATACATTAGGGTTGTATCCCGTCCTTAATCAATGTGCCGTTTGTGGAAGTACAGACGGTCATTTTTCTTTTTCAATTAGAGAGGGTGGATTTATCTGTCATCGCTGTTTGGAAAAGGATCCATATCACTATAAAATCTCACAATCAACAGTAAAACTACTTCGTTTATTTTATTTTATTGATATGAGTAGGTTAGGGAATATATCTGTAAAGCAAGAAACAAAGGATGAGCTTAAAAAAATTATTAATGCTTATTATGATGAATACTCCGGTTTACATTTAAAAACAAAAAAATTTCTGAATCAGATTAGCCAATTAGGAAGTAATGACTTTTAAGAGTTGACAACGACCTTTGTTTCAGCTAAGATTCAAATTAAATTTAATATTTGCGTTGAAGGAAAGGAGTACTTAACTTTCTCTACTTAGAAGCGATCCTAGGACGGTGTAAGCTAGGAATAGAGTGTTAAGGAAGGGCGTTCCCGAGCAATTTCGGATTAAGGTGGCTGACGTTTTTATCGTCGGCAAATAGGGTGGAACCGCGGGTAACTCTCGTCCCTATGCTCAAAGGCATAGGAGACGGGAGTTTTTTTGTTTGCCAAAAATGATCATCTCTTATGCGATAAATTTTGGAGGTGTACGATGAATATTCAAGACATGATTTTAACTTTGCAAAAGCATTGGTCTGATCAAGGATGTATTTTAATGCAAGCTTACGATGTAGAAAAGGGAGCAGGTACCATGAGCCCCTACACATTCTTACGTGCAATTGGCCCTGAACCATGGAATGTGGCGTATGTGGAGCCGTCAAGACGACCAGCCGACGGAAGATACGGTGAAAACCCTAATCGCTTGTACCAACATCACCAATTCCAAGTGATTATGAAGCCTTCTCCTGACAATATTCAGGAAATTTATCTTGATTCGTTGAAGGCGCTGGGAATTGATCCTCTTCAGCACGATATTCGTTTTGTAGAAGATAATTGGGAAAATCCATCGCTTGGATGTGCAGGGCTTGGTTGGGAAGTATGGTTAGACGGCATGGAGATAACCCAATTTACATATTTCCAACAGGTAGGGGGACTTGAGTGTAAGCCTGTTTCAGTTGAAATAACTTATGGAATCGAGCGCCTTGCTTCATATATTCAAGAAAAGGAAAATGTATTTGATCTAGAGTGGACCAACGGATTTACCGTTCGTGATATTTTCTTACAGCCTGAATATGAGCACTCAAAATATACTTTTGAAACATCAGATCCTGAAATGCTTTTTAATCTGTTTAACATTTATGAAAAAGAAGCACATCGTCAAATGAACGAAGGTCTTGTTCATCCCGCTTATGACTATGTCTTAAAATGCTCTCATGTATTTAATCTTCTGGATGCTAGAGGCGCCATTTCGGTTACTGAACGTACTGGTTTTATCGGTCGATGTAGAAACCTAGCAAGAAAGGTAGCTAAAACGTTCTATGAAGAGAGAGAAAAGTTAGGATTCCCAATTCTACAGCAAAAGGGGGAAGATACACATGAATAAGCAAGATTTATTAATTGAAATCGGGCTTGAGGAGATGCCGGCTCGTTTCGTTACAGGGTCAATTGAACAATTAACATCAAAAATAGAGAACTGGCTAAAAGAGAAAAAGATTTCATTTGATTCCATCACTCATTTTTCTACTCCAAGACGTCTAGCTGTCATTGCTTACGGTGTTAGTACTAGCCAAGAGGATGTTGAGGAAGAGGCAAAAGGACCTGCTAAAAAAATCGCCGTTGACCACGAAGGGAATTGGTCAAAAGCAGCAGTAGGATTTACTAAAGGTCAAGGAATGTCTGTTGAGGATATATATTTTAAAGAGATTAATGGGGTTGAGTATGCTCATGTACGAAAGTTTACAAAGGGGCAAGCGACGAAAGAGATACTTCCGGAGATAGAACATATTATTACCGGACTAACATTCCCTAAAAATATGCGTTGGGCAAATGAAACACTAAAATATATTCGTCCAATTAAATGGTTACTTCCTATATATGGAACAGAGATTATCCCATTTACGATCACGAATGTATCGACAAGCAATCGTACAAACGGGCATCGTTTCCTAGGGAAAGAAGTAGAAATCGGTTCACCAGAAGAGTATGTAACTAAGCTTTTAGGTGAATTTGTTATTGCGAATGCAGAAGAAAGAAAAGACGCAATTCTCTCCCAAATTTCTAAGTTAGAAGAAGAGCAAGGCTGGACGATTCCTGTCGATGAGGAATTATTAGAGGAAGTAACGAATCTAGTTGAATACCCAACAGCTTTATTCGGAAGATTTGAGGAAGAATTTCTAGAGCTTCCGGAAGAAGTTCTTATCACATCGATGAAAGAGCATCAGCGCTATTTCCCTGTAAAGAAAAAGGACGGAACACTTTTGCCGTTCTTTGTAACAGTAAGAAATGGTGATCATATGCATCTTGAGACAGTAGCAAAGGGAAATGAGAAGGTACTTAGAGCAAGACTATCAGATGCAGCATTTTTCTATAGAGAAGATCAAAAAACGAATATTTCCGATGCTATAGCTAAGCTTGCTTCAATTGTATATCATGAGGAAATTGGTACCCTTTCTGAAAAGGTTGCACGAGTTCGTTCACTAACAAATCAGTTAGCAGAATTATTAACCTTTAATGATGAAGATAAAAAGACAGCAGATCGTGCTGCGGAAATCAGTAAGTTTGATTTAGTCACTCATATGGTATATGAATTCCCAGAACTTCAAGGTTTCATGGGTGAGAAGTATGCTAGACAAAAAGGGGAATCTGAAGCGGTTGCTGTTGCCATTAATGAACACTACATGCCAAGAAACGCGGAAGACTCTACTCCTAAGTCAAATAGTGGGGCAATTCTTGCCTTAGCAGAGAAATTAGATACGATTGTCTCGTTTTTTGCAATTGGCAATATTCCAAGCGGCTCACAGGATCCGTACGCATTAAGAAGACAAGCTTCAGGAATTGTTCAAATCTTAATCAATAAAGAATGGAATGTTTCATTAACTGATCTTCTACGTCTCTCTATTCTTTCTATTAAGGAGAAGGGAATTGGAGAAAAAAGTGAAGAAGAGTTACTACTTGAGCTTGTAGCTTTCTTCAAGCTCCGCTTAAAGCACTATTTACAAGAACAAAGCATTCGCTATGACATCATCGATGCCGTATTAGAAAAGAACATTACAGCTTTACCTACGCTGGTCAAAAAGGCATTTGTTCTGCAAACGAAAAAAGATGGTAGTGGGTTTAAAGAGACGGTTGAAGCTCTTAGCCGTGTGCTAACCATCTCGAATAAAGCGGTGGAAAATACGGAAATCAATGAATCCCTGTTTGAAAATGAGTACGAGACGGCACTATATAATCAATATCTTGGTGTGAAATTGGGATTGGAATCAAATGAAGCTAGTGAGGAAGAGTTTTTCGACAAACTTGCATCTTTACAAGGGGCAATCAACGACTTCTTTGACCATACAATGGTCATGGCAGAGGATCAAGCGTTGAAAAACAACCGATTAGCATTAATGTCACAGTTGGCAGAATTGATTATCAGCTTTGCGAATGTGAAGGAAATTGTAACAAAATAATCTTTTTTAAAGAGGGCCTTCTGAATGGTGAAGGCCCTTTTTATCCTTATGTCTTTTCATTTATGAGAGATAGTATATAATAATTTTATATAAGTATGACATACATATGAGCCTAAAGGGCGATTAGGTGGTGAGTACAATCGAGCTAAATAAACGGCAAGAGCATATTTTGCAAATTGTGAAGGAAAATGGGCCGATAACTGGAGAGCATATTGCAGAACGACTCAATCTAACGAGAGCTACACTTCGACCAGATCTAGCTATTTTAACCATGGCTGGATATTTGGATGCACGGCCGCGGGTAGGTTATTTTTACACAGGGAAATCAGGCACTCAATTATTAACTGAGAACTTAAAGAAACTGTATGTGAAGGATTATCAGTCTATTCCTGTAGTTGTGAACGAAAACGTTTCTGTTTACGATGCGATCTGTACCATGTTTCTCGAAGATGTTGGGACATTATTTGTTGTCGATCAATCTTCGTTGCTCACGGGCGTATTGTCGAGAAAAGATCTACTTAGAGCAAGTATTGGAAAGCAGGAACTAACCACATTACCAGTGCATATCATCATGACAAGAATGCCTAATGTTACCATGTGCGGAAAAGACGATCTTCTCATTGATGTGGCGCATAAATTAATTGATAAGCAGATTGATGCATTGCCTGTTGTTAGGGAATCGGAAAGAGGTTTCGAAGTTCTTGGCAGAATTACTAAAACGAACTTAACAAAAGCGTTTGTCGCATTAGCAGAAGGAAATTAACGATCGAAAATGAAATTACTCGATTCGCATAAGATTATTACAAATGATGTAGGAGATGAGGAAGTATGGGGAAAATGCCAATCGTCTACGTGGTATCTGATTCTGTAGGAGAAACTGCAGAGCTCGTGACAAAAGCAGCGATAAGCCAATTTGATGGACAAGAAGTCACAATCAAAAGGTTTCCATATGTAGAGGATAAATCCAATATTGACGAAGTGATTTCACTTGTGAAATTAGACGGTGGGATGGTTGCCTATACACTTGTTAAGCCAGATATGCGCGAGTATATGAGGGATACAGCGAAGGCAGAAGGAATTTATGCTTGTGATATTATTGGACCTTTAATTGACCAAATTCAAGATATTTGTGGCAAACAACCTCTATTTGAACCGGGTTTAGTTAGGAAGCTTGATGAGGATTATTTTAAAAAGGTGGAAGCAATTGAATTTGCAGTTAAGTATGATGATGGTCGGGATCCGCGAGGAATCTTAAAGGCGGATATCGTCTTAGTGGGTGTTTCGAGAACTTCAAAAACCCCATTATCACAGTACCTGGCTCATAAACGTATTAAAGTGGCGAATGTTCCACTTGTTCCAGAGGTTGATCCTCCTGAGGAATTGTTTAAAGTACCTTCAGAGAAATGTTTCGGATTAAAAATAAGCCCAGAAAAACTAAATAATATTAGGCGTGAAAGACTTCTTTCTTTAGGTTTAAATGATCGAGCAAGCTACGCGAATATCGAACGGATTAAAGACGAAATTGAGTATTTTGATAAAATTGTCTCAAGAATTGGATGTCATGTAATCGATGTAACCAACAAAGCTGTTGAGGAAACAGCTAATGTCATTTTAAACCGTTACTTAAAAAGAGGATAAATAAAAGAAATAGCGCATAAAATGATGTGCTATTTCTTTTTATTGCTTGGAGAGTATCACAAAAAAAGTGATGGAAAAATAGACTTTTATATACTATAATAAAAAATTGTGATAAAAATGTATCAGATTAGGTTTAGACTTCACTATGAACGAATAAACTATTTATTGTCAGAAGTCAAGATACTCGTCCGAAAAAAATTCGACAAACGCTTTTCCACTAAGTTATTCCTCGAATAAGAAGGAATATATGGAGTGATGTAGAATTAATAGTACATTAGGTTTACCAAAGGTTCTTGTTGATGCAGATTCCTGTCCAGTGAAGCAGGAAATTGTCGAAATCGCGTCGAATTTTTCATTGGAAGTAATTTTTGTTGCATCTTATAATCATATGAGCACAACAGAAGCTGCAGGAACATGGAAATATGTCGATACGGGTAAGGAGGAAGTTGACTTATATATCATGAACCATGTGGATAAAGGAGACTTTGTAGTCACCCAAGACATCGGGTTAGCTTCGACACTCGTGAATAAAGGTGTTTATGTACTTTCTCCAAGGGGGAATGTATACGAAGAGAAAGATATTCATCTTGCTCTTGATATGAGGTATCTTGCCGCGAAAGCTAGGCGACAAGGGGTACACTCAAAAGGACCCAAACGTTTTGGTCAAAATGACCGAGATGATTTTGCGAAAAATTTTTATAGTATTTTGTCGAAATTTGCAGGAAATCTATAATTTATCGCGAATTACTCACTAATACCTGGAGTTGTTTTCATGGCAGAACGTATCCCTGAGGATAAAATTAATGAAATTCGCCAGGCGGTTGATATAGTGGACGTGGTTAGCGACTATGTTCAGCTGAAAAAACAAGGTCGTAATTATTTTGGACTTTGTCCGTTTCATGGAGAAAACTCTCCTTCCTTCTCCGTTTCTCCTGATAAGCAAATTTATCATTGTTTCGGATGTGGAGCAGGTGGAAATGCATTCTCTTTCTTAATGGAACAAGAAGGTGTCTCATTTATAGAAGCGGCTGTTAAACTAGCTGAAAAAGGAAATGTTGAGCTACATATCGAATCGTCTTCTCACACTAAATCTAGGACGATCCCGAATGATTTTCAGCAGATGATTGATGCTCACGATTTATTACGTAAATTCTATCATCATTTGCTCGTAAACACAAAAGACGGTCAACATGCACTTGAGTACCTTTTATCGAGAGGCTTTACTAATGAAGCGATTGCTAAATTTCAAATAGGTTATTCATTAAATTCGTGGGATTTTGTTTACAAATTTCTATCGAAACGTAATTACCCCCCTGATGTGATGGAAAGGGCTGGGCTGGTTATTAAACGTGAACGTGATGGAACTTATTTTGATCGCTTCAGAGACCGCATAATGTTTCCTATATTAGACCACAAAGGCAATACAATTGCGTTTTCAGGAAGATCATTAGGGGCTGATGAGCCCAAATATTTAAATAGTCCTGAAACAGCAATTTTTAACAAAAGTAAAATTTTATATAATTTTCACCAAGCAAGAGCAAGCATTAAAAAAACGAATCAAATCGTATTATTTGAGGGGTTTGCTGATGTAATAGCTGCCGATCGATCAGGTGTACTCAATGGAGTTGCAACCATGGGAACATCATTGACAGACGATCATATCGTGTCGATCAGGCGGAGCGCTGAAGCAGTAACGATTTGTTACGATGGAGACAATGCTGGTATTGAAGCCGCTCACCGTGCTAGTCAGCTTCTTCATTCAGCAGGGATTCAGGTCCGTGTGGCGATATTGCCAGATGGAATGGATCCTGATGATTATATTCGCCAAAATGGTGAAGAGAAATTTCAAAACGAAATTATCTCTGCTAGTGTTACATTAATGAATTTTAAACTTCGATATTTAAGAAGAGGAAAGGATTTAAATAATGAAGGAATTCGCCTCCAATATATCGAAGAAGTATTAAAGGAAATAAGCCAACTAGAGAAGGTAGTAGAACGAGATCACTATTTGAGACAGCTAGCAAGTGAATTTTCACTTTCACTCGATGCATTAAAGCAACAACAAAAACAATTTTTCTTTGCGAACAAAAAAGGAAATCGTGAGCAATACGTTCAAAAAAGAAATCAAGATGTGGTTATCAAACAATCTTCCAACCTAAGGCCGGCTTATGAAACTGCAGAAAGACGTTTAATAGCTTATATGTTGAAGGATTCTGACATAGCATATAAAGTGCAGGATTTGTTAAACGGTACTCCCTTTAATATTGATGAACATCAAGCAATCATAACATACTTGTATGGTTACTATGAAAAGGGATTCCAACCGAATCCAAGTGATTTCCTAACATATATAAAAGATGAAAAGCTTAGACGCACTGTAGCAGATATTGGAATGATGTCTATTGGTGAGGAAATAAGCGACCAGGAGCTTTCCGATTACATTAAGCAGGTGTTTAATTATCAAAAGATGTTAAAAATAAAAGAAAAAGAAGCAGAAGAGAAAGAAGCAGAGAGACAAAAGGATCATGGTAGGGCAGCTGCGATTGCGATGGAAATTATCCAATTGCGCAAAACATTAAAAGCTTGAGATTGTTGTTTGACTTTGGAAGGAGGGGTACATATGGCTGAAAAATCGGCCCGTTCAAAAGAGGTTGATTCAGATTTGACCCTAGAACAAGTAAAAGACCAGTTAACAGAGGTTGGAAAGAAAACAGGGGTTCTAGCCTATGACGATATTGCAGAGAAATTATCTAATTTTGATGTAGACTCAGATCAAATGGATGAGTTTTATGAATTTTTAGGTGAGCAAGGTGTAGAACTAGTTGGAGAATCCGAAGATGGAGATCCTAATATACAGGAGCTTGCTAAAGGTGAAGAAGAATTTGATTTAAATGATCTAAGCGTACCACCAGGAGTGAAAATCAATGACCCTGTTCGGATGTACTTAAAAGAAATCGGTCGAGTAGACTTATTGTCTGCCGAAGAGGAAATTGAGCTCGCTAACCGTATTGAACAAGGTGACGAAGAAGCAAAGCGCCGATTAGCAGAAGCAAACCTACGTCTTGTGGTTAGTATTGCAAAACGTTATGTTGGTCGCGGTATGTTGTTCCTTGATTTGATTCAAGAAGGAAACATGGGATTAATCAAAGCGGTTGAGAAATTTGATTATCGCAAAGGGTTTAAATTTAGTACGTATGCTACTTGGTGGATACGACAAGCAATTACTCGTGCAATTGCTGACCAAGCCAGAACGATTCGTATCCCCGTTCATATGGTGGAAACAATAAATAAGCTAATTCGTGTTCAACGTCAGCTACTTCAGGATCTTGGACGTGAACCAACTCCAGAAGAAATTGGAGAAGATATGGACTTAACTCCTGATAAGGTTCGTGAAATCCTGAAAATTGCTCAAGAACCAGTTTCATTAGAAACACCAATTGGTGAAGAAGATGACTCGCATCTAGGTGATTTCATTGAAGATCAGGATGCTACATCACCTTCAGAGCATGCTGCTTATGAGCTGTTAAAAGAACAGCTTGAAGATGTTCTTGATACTTTAACCGACCGTGAAGAAAATGTATTACGACTACGTTTTGGACTTGATGATGGCCGTACGAGAACTTTAGAAGAAGTTGGAAAAGTGTTTGGTGTCACAAGAGAACGTATCAGACAAATTGAAGCAAAAGCGTTAAGGAAGTTAAGACACCCTAGCCGTAGCAAGCGTTTGAAGGATTTCTTAGAATAAAATGATTGTCTAAAAATAGTTTACTTCTTACAATAGAGGTAAACTATTTTTATGTTCAGTAAGAGAAAGGACAAGGTATGAGTGATAATCGGAAAGAAATCATTGTTAAAGAAATTTATTATTGGAAAGAAACGAAGCTGTTACCAGAACAATATTGCAATTTTTTATTAGCTTTATATACAGAAGGTGAACAAGTTAATGGAAAGAAAGTTAGAAAAAAAAGCACCAAGAGGAAGTTTTTCCTCGCTTACACTCCATTGCTACTGATTCCAATTGGTATATTTATATATTTTACTGAATTATCTTTCTTTTTGCAAATGACTCTTTATGCTTTATTGCTATTATTTGGATTTGGAGCTAGTTTTTATTTTTTTAGAAAAGCGACAGACTTTATTGTTCCAATGATTTCTACAGCCCTCATCGCTTTATTATGCTCAGTAGATTTTGTCACTTATGTTTTTCCAAATAGTGGTGTAAACCTCTATACAATCATTATTTTAAACTGTATAGCTTGGTTTATCATTGGAAGAAAAGCAAAATTATTGTCCTTTGTTATTTCTTCCATATTAGGACTGTTATTACTAATTGGGTCTATATTTATATAATGATTATTTATTATAAAATTTAAAATGTTGAGAAAATTATTTAACTCCATATATAATAAATATGAAAGCGATTTCGTTATTAGGCTTAAGGAGGAGAAAAACGTGAATTTTGATTTAACATCAGAACAAAGCATGATCCTTCGAACAATTAGAGAATTTGCTAATGAAGAGGTTGCACCAGGTGCGCTCGAAAGAGACCTTCATAAGCTGTTCCCACATGAGGTGTTTAAAAAGTTAACTGAATTAGGTTTAATGGGGCTTCCATTTCCAGAAGAATACGGTGGTGGGGGAGCAGATACAATAAGCTTTGCCATAGTCACAGAGGAACTAAGTAGAGCCTGTGCCTCTACTGGAATTACGTATTCAGCCCATATATCGCTGGGGGGTGCTCCGCTCCATTTGTTTGGTACAGAAGAACAAAAGAGAAAATATTTAATTCCGATTTGTACAGGAGAATCCTTTGGAGCCTTTGGGCTAACCGAACCCAATGCTGGTTCCGATGCAGGAGGTACTAAGACGAGAGCGATTGAGAAAGATGGGAAGTTTGTTATAAATGGTAATAAATGTTACATTACAAATGCAAGCTACGCAAAGCATTTAGCCATTACAGCAGTAACTGGGGAACAAAATGGGAAAAAAGAAATAAGTGCTATTATTGTTCCAACGAATTCCCCTGGCTTTCAGGTCATCAGCAACTATGAGAAAATGGGGCTTCATGCCTCTAATACAACCGAGTTAGTATTAGAAGATGTTCAAGTGCCAACTGAGAACTTACTAGGAAAGCGTGGAGAGGGGTTTAAACAGTTTTTAATCACTCTTGATGGGGGAAGGATTGGAATTGGTGCAATGGCAGTAGGTATTGCTCAGGCGGCTTATGAAAAGGCATTGAGCTATGCGAAGCAAAGACAGCAATTTGGAAGATCATTGTCACATTTTCAGGCGATACAATTCAAGCTTGCAGACATGGCCATGAAGATTGAACTTGCTAGAAATATGGTTTATAAAGCTGCTTGGTTAAAAGATCGAGGGCGTTCCTTTACAAAGGAAGCTTCCATGTGTAAGCTTTACGCTTCGGAAATTTGTATGGAGGTTACTGATCAAGCCGTACAAATACACGGGGGATACGGGTATATGAAGGATTACCATGTGGAACGATATATGCGTGATGGAAAGTTAACAGAAATTGGTGAAGGTACTTCAGAAATTCAACGAATGGTAATTGCACGAGAAATTGGTTGTTAGCTTTCCTTCGTTTATGACAGACCTTACAAAAACTAGTGAGGTTTTGTCTAAAATGAGAACATAATGTGACAAAGTTTACTTTAGTACTTTTCCTTCTGCCCATTTTCAAGTAAAATAGATATTGTTTGCATTCTATATTTAAATAGTTTTTGATGTACTTACATAAGGGAGGGAAAAGCATGAATCGCAATCCGATTATTCCATTTGTCTTAATCATGGTTCTTGGTATTGCTGCGATGTTCCTTTTTTCGTTTAAAGGCTTAGGTGACAGTAAGGAACTAGCTGCAGAACAAGAAGGCGGTGGAGAACAGGCAGAAGAGGTTTCAAACAATCCTGAAGATATTTATAAGTCTGCGGGCTGTATTGGATGTCACGGGGATTCATACCAAGGGGGCGTAGGTCCAGCTTTAACAGGTGTTGGTGACAAACTGTCGAAAGAAGAAATTGAAGACATTCTTGTAAACGGAAAAGGCTCAATGCCATCAGGACTAGTTACTGCTGAGAATGCAGGAGCAATGGCTGATTGGTTAATGGAGCTTAAATAAGTAAGCGTTTTAAGTCCTTTGCATATGTAAAGGACTTTTTTTATACTGTATGTAATCAAATAAAGAGTTGGTGTTTGTAAATGAATGTGGAAAAATTATCGAAAAGACTTAGCACCGTTGCGAATTTTATTCCAGAGGGTGCGAAACTAGCTGATATAGGTTCTGATCATGCCTATCTTCCTTGTCATGTAGTGAGAGCAGGAAAAGTACCTTATGCAATAGCAGGTGAAGTGGTTGAAGGACCTTTTCAATCTGCAAGAAAACAAGTAGAAATGGAAGGATTAACAAATCAAATTGATGTTCGAAAAGGAAATGGTCTTGAAGTTATTGGTGCAGGTGAAGTAGAGTGCATTACCATTGCCGGTATGGGTGGTGCCCTTATTGCCAGCATCCTTGAAGAGGGAAAGGAAAAGCTTAAGGGTGTGAACAGACTTGTGCTTCAACCGAATATTAGTGCTATTTCGATACGATTGTGGCTCCTAGAAAATGGATGGAGTCTCATAAATGAAGCTATTTTAGAAGAAGATGGCAAGATTTATGAAATCTTGGTTGCTGAAAGAGGAGATCCCAAATCTGTTTATTCGGAGAACATCGAAAATCAACTGTTATTCGGACCATTTTTAAGTAAAGAAAAGAACGAGGCTTTTAGTCATAAGTGGACGGCTGAATGGAATAATTGGGAACGCATTTTAAATCAAATGAGCCAATCTAGCCAAACAGCAGAAAAAATAGAAAAGAAAATGGAAATACAGAAGAAGATTTCAATGGTAAAGGAGGTTCTAGGAGAATGAAAACCGTAAATGGGCATGAAATTATTAGTCTCTTTGAACAATTTTCACCAAAGAATCTAGCGCTAGAAGGAGATAAGATTGGTTTACAAATTGGTAGACTAAATAAAAAAATTTCAAATGTAATGATCGTACTAGATGTACTAGAAGAAGTAGTGGATGAAGCGATACATAATAATGTTCAATTGATCATTGCGCATCATCCACTTATTTATCGTCCTTTACAAAAGCTCGTGACAGATACAGCAACAGGTCGAATCATTGAAAAATTAATTAAGCATGATATCGCTGTATATGCAGCTCACACGAATCTGGACGTTGCAGAAGGCGGAGTAAATGATTTGCTGGCAGACGCCCTGCAATTATCAAACAGAGAGGTTCTCATTCCAACCTACGATTCTGAATTACTTAAACTCGTTGTCTATGTTCCAATCGGGTATGAAGAAGCTATAAAAAAAGCATTAGGTGATGCGGGAGCAGGTTCAATAGGGCAGTACTCTCACTGTTCCTTTACATCTGAAGGAAAGGGAGAGTTTATTCCTTTAGAAGGGGGAAATCCTTTCTATGGGACGATAGGAAAAGTGGAGCAAGTGGAAGAAGCTAGAATTGAGACCGTGTTTCCTGCTCATCTAGAAAAGAAGGTACTATCTGCTATGATGAAAGCACATCCATACGAAGAAGTAGCATATGATGTGTACCGACTAAAAAATAAATCAAAGTCACTTGGTTTGGGTAAGATAGGGACCGTCCAAGAAACAACCCTCCGAGAATTCGCAGATTTTGTGAAAGTAGCCCTAGATGTACCTACCGTTCGAGTCGTTGGGGACTTAGATTCTAAGGTGAAAAAGGTTGCTGTACTTGGTGGGGATGGGAATAAATATATTCAAACTGCAAACTTCAAAGGTGCGGATGTATATATAACGGGTGATATGTATTATCACGTTGCTCATGACGCCATGATGCTAGGATTAAATATCATTGACCCAGGTCACAATGTAGAAAAGGTGATGAAGCAGGGAGTGGCAAACAAGCTTACGGAAATGTGTAAGCAAAAGGGATATGAAGTAAATATTTTTGCGTCAACCATCCATACGGACCCTTTTCAATTTGTATAAGCAACAAAAAGCCACGAAATTTTTCGTGGCTTTTTGTTGCTTATATTAATTTTTTACTTTAGGTAATATTTTGTGAAGTGGTACTTTTTTCTCTGGGGTCCATGTAGATTCATCAATAGGATTAAATTGCTCGATAAAGGCAATGACTTCTTTTGTAATAGGAGTAGGTGTTGATGCTCCGGAGGTTACTCCTACGGTTCGTGCATCTTTAATCCAATCAATATTTAATTCTGATATATCACTAATTCGATAAGCCTTCGTCCCCGCAATCTCTTCGGAAACTTGCGCCAGACGATTGGAGTTATTACTTTTTGGATCACCAACAACGATCACTACATCAGCCTCACCTGCTTGTTCGGCAACCGCTTCTTGTCGAACTTGTGTAGCCATACAGATTTCCTTATGGAATTCTGCATGTGGATATTTCTTTTCAATTTTCTCCATAATATGGCCAACATCCCATTGACTCATTGTTGTTTGATTCGTGACAAGTATTTTGTCAGCATGAATGGCTAATAAATCAACATCCGCTTCCTTCTCTACAAGGTGAACGATATCAGGAGCTACTCCAATCGCTCCTTCCGGTTCCGGATGCCCTTTTTTACCAATATAGATCACTTGATAACCTTCATCCTTTTTTGCTTCAATCAGCTGATGGGTGCTTGTTACATCTGGACAGGTAGCATCGATTGTAACAAGTCCTTTTTTCTTTGCTAACTCTCTTACTTCCGGAGATATTCCATGGGCAGTAAATATAACAGTCCCTTTATCTACTTGTTCAAGTATTTGTTTTCGATTAGGGCCGTCTAGCGTAATAATCCCTTCTTCAGCAAAAGCATCCGTAACGTGCTTATTGTGTACAATCATTCCTAATATATATATAGGCCGTGGCAGAGATTTATCAAGTGCTGCATTTCTTGCGATGACCATCGCGTCAACAACACCGTAGCAATAGCCACGGGGTGATATTTTTATAACTTTCATTGAGTTGGTTCTCCCCTTTAAGCATGCTTATTCTATCATTATATATAAAGTGTTAGGATTATACAAAGAAGAGAAAAAGGAATATGCACCAAGCATATTCCTTTATACATATATTTTAGGTACTGATTTTCCTTGTAATTTTTTCGATACCTTTTCTTCGATCTCTATCGAATGTGTATCGTTTTCAGTACTCACTGGGTTTGTGCGTTTCCGTTTTGTTTTTGTTTCAGATTTTTGATCAGTGTTGGTGGACTCTATGTCTACATCTTCCTTAGTTTCCTCATCCGAACTCGCAGCATTTAAACCACGGTATAGTTTCCACATTGCTGGTAAGTTTTTAACAATTGGACCATATTGCTGTACCATCGGTCCGATTTGCTGTGCGGTGTTTAAAACCCGTTGCGTATTATTCAAGAAACCCGTAATTGCTGTGGGGTCTGTTAGTGATTTTAACAGACCGCCACCTGCAGCTGGTGCAGCAGAGCGAGAAGCATTGCCAAACATTTGCATACCGACTTGTGCGCCTTGAGTTTTCCCTTTGCCAAGTATTTTAGCAAGTAAACCTCCACCGCTATTTCTTGTGGCACCCCTCATTCCTCTTGCAGTATTCACCCCCATAGGGGCTCCCCTCATTCCCATATTCCCCATTCTTGCAGGGGGCATCATTGGTCTCATTTGGTTTCGTCCAAATCCAAGCATAGGTTGAGGCATTCCTCCTCGAACAGGAAATGGTTGTCTTGGTGGCATACGAACACCCTCCTTTCATATTTTTCCCTCTTATACCCTATGCAACAAATGGATATTTGGTCTAGGTGAATGATGATAAGTTATGAACTGGTTTGAAAATACTGTAATTCGTAAAACATAATTATATGGGAAGTGAACTGTAGGTGGCGCTTTATGAAGAACTTTATTATAATTACATGATGGGTATGGACATCCTTACCAAAACTGAAGGAGCTTTAAAAATGACGAAGACAAAATTTTCAACGTATCAACTTAAACCATTTATAAACAAGGCAATTGAAGCCATTGGATTTTATGAACCAACTGAAATTCAAGAAAGATTGATTCCGACGGTACTAAAAGGTGAAAGTGCAATTGGACAATCTCAAACAGGGACTGGGAAAACACATTCGTATGTATTACCAGTTCTTCATAAAATTAATCCTATGAAGCAAGAGGTACAAGCTGTTATCACCGCGCCAACAAGAGAGCTTGCCACGCAAATATACCAAGAGGTATTAAAGGTCACCGAGCATGCGAATGAGGGTGAAGAGATCACAAGTCGTCTTTTTATCGGTGGCACAGACAAAGTTCGTACCATTGAGAAACTAAAAACTCAACCACATATCGTTGTTGGGACTCCAGGTCGTATTAATGATTTAGTAAAGGAACAAGCCCTTTTTGTACATACGGCAAGCATGTATGTAGTCGATGAAGCGGATTTAATGCTTGATATGGGATTTTTAGAAGATGTTGACCAAATTGGAGCAAGAATGCCAGAAAAGCTTCAAATGCTTGTTTTTTCAGCAACCATTCCAGAAAAGCTAAAACCATTTCTGAAGAAATATATGGAAAATCCAAAGTACATTCATATCGAACCGAAGCAGTTAACTGCAGCAAAAATTGAACATATTCTTCTTCCATCAAGACATCGTGAAAAGTCAACACTCGTGTATGAGGCACTAAAGCTGTATAACCCGTATTTAGCGATTGTCTTTACTAATACAAAGAAAAAAGCCGAGGAAGTTGCCACGGCACTTACTCATAAAGGCTTGAAGGTTGGTAGAATTCATGGGGATTTAAGTCCTCGTGAACGTAAGCGGATGATGAAGCAAATCACGGATTTAGAATTTCAATATATTGTGGCTACCGATTTAGCTGCAAGAGGTATTGATATTCCAGGGATTAGCCATGTGATTAACTATGAACTTCCAACTGACTTAGATTTTTATGTACACCGCGTCGGTAGAACAGCTAGAGCGGGGAATTCGGGAGTAGCTCTCACTATTTATGAACCATCTGATGAAGATGCATTAAATAGGCTTGAAAAACTGGGGATTGAATTTAAGCATATTGATATAAAAAAAGGTGAACTCTCGGAGCTTGAAGATCGCAACAGACGTAAAAAGAGAACGAAGCAGTCTGATGAGGTAGATAAGCTGGCGAAGTCTTTTGTTAAAAAACCAGCAAAGGTGAAGCCAGGCTATAAGAAGAAGATGCAGTTTGAAATGGATAAAATTAAGAAAAGACAGAACCGATTGAAAAAGAAATAACAGGTGGGAGAGTGTGAAAATGCTAAAATTAGGTTCACATGTTTCAATGAGTGGGAAAAGTATGTTGCTAGCATCAAGTGAAGAAGCGGTCTCATATGGTGCGAATACTTTCATGATCTACACAGGTGCTCCTCAAAATACTAGAAGAAAGAAAATAGAAGATTTAAATATCGAAGCAGGTCAAAAGCATATGGAGCTAAATGGAATCAATCTAGAAGATATTGTTGTTCATGCTCCATATATTATTAATATTGGAAATACTACGAACCCAGATACATTTGACCTTGGGGTAAGATTTTTAAAATCAGAAATCGAACGTACAGAGGCGATCGGTGCAAAGCAAATTGTTCTGCATCCAGGAGCACATGTAGGAGCAGGGGAAGAGGCTGGAATCAAGAAGATCATTGAGGGTCTTAATGAGGTTCTAACAGGAAATGAACAGCTTCAGATTGCTCTAGAAACAATGGCTGGAAAAGGATCTGAATGCGGAAAAAGCTTCGAAGAATTAGCGATGATCATCGATGGAGTCAAACATAATGAGAAGCTTTCTATTTGCTTTGACACTTGTCATATTCATGATGCGGGGTATAATATTGTTGAGGATTTTGATGGAGTTCTTAATGAGTTTGATAAAACCATTGGAATTGATCGCTTAAAGGTCCTGCATATAAACGATAGTAAGAATGATCGTGGTTCAAGAAAAGATAGACATGAAAATATTGGATATGGAAAGATTGGATTTGATGCGCTTTCTTATATCGTGCATCATCCGCAGCTAATGAGTATTCCAAAAATCCTTGAAACACCGTTTGTTGGGGAAGATAAGAATAATAAAAAAGCACCGTACAAACAAGAGATTGAAATGTTAACTTTAAAGATATTTAACGAAAACTTACTCGAACATATTATGGCATAGAAAAGAGAAGGCTCATTGAATAATGGGCCCTCTCTTTAATTATTTAGTGAATTGTGTAACCAACTGACTGACGGCTTTTGCTGTCGCAGGGCTCGTTAATCGTTCAATTTCCTTTAACAGTTTCGCTCTTTCAGAGGTATTGAAAATATCTACATGTCGTCCCCTAAGATAAGATGCAATTTTTTTCGCCTCATTAACGCTAATGGCAACCCCAAATTGTTTGGCGTATTTCAGTAACTCTTCTGCCGTGATTGTGTTTATTTTGTGATTAACAATTGAATGAAAAATACTCACGAATTCACCACTCCCTGATGTTAATCTATGTGGCTACCAAATAAAAGGTGTAAACAAAGAGGGCAGGAAGTACTTCCTTTACATCTCTTCATTTCTCATGTATACTACTTTTTGTAAATCGGAATGATTCTGATAATAATAGGTGGTTAAAATGGAAGATATTATAAATGTAAATAAACTGACATATAAGTACGAAAAGGAAAATGTACTTGAAGATATTCATTTTTCGGTTCCTCGCGGAGCATTTTTAGGACTTGTTGGACCTAATGGGTCAGGAAAGTCTACTTTACTTAAAATAATCTTAGGCTTATTAAAGCTTCAAAAGGGAGAAGTCGAATTATTTGGAACAGCCATTGAGCAGTTTAAAGATTGGCATCGAATAGGCTTTGTTTCTCAGAAAGCAAATTCCTTTAACTCGGGATTCCCTGCAACAGTATACGAAGTTGTATCAAGTGGGTTAACCAAAAAAGTGGGATTGTTTAAAAGGCATAAGGAAGAGGATAAAGAGAAGATACGAGCAGCGATTGATTCTGTGGGGCTAACTGAAAAAATAGGAAGCAATATCGGTGAGTTATCAGGAGGACAACAACAAAGAGTTTTTATAGCTCGTGCATTAGTAAGTGACCCAGACTTACTTATCTTAGATGAGCCAACAGTTGGTGTTGATGCAAAGAATGTCCAAACCTTCTACGAAATGCTTACGGAGCTTAATCAAGATCGAGGTATTACTTTAATTTTAGTAACTCATGATATCGGCACGATTACAGATAAAGTTACCCATGTTGCTTGCTTGAATAAGCATATGCACTTTCATGGTGATACAGAGGAGTTTGAAAAACAAAATATGTCTGACCTATATGGCCATGATGTTCAAGTTCTTATGCATCAACATGACCATCACCATCATCATGTTCATCATCACGGAGGGGAAAACCGGTGATTGAAGCGATATTTAAATACGAATTTTTACAAAATGCATTTCTTACAGGTGCAATCATTGGAATAATTGCACCTTTACTCGGTGTCTATATTGTTGTAAGAAGACTTTCTCTAATAGCCGATGCTTTAAGTCATGTTACCTTAGCCGGAATAGCTGCAAGCTTGCTTCTTGAAAAAAGGTTTTTGCTCACTACGGGATTAAATCCCATCTATTTAGGAATGACCTTTTCTGTAGTAGGTTCTCTGTTTATAGAAAAGCTTAGAACCGTTTATAAACATTATCAGGAGTTGGCTATCCCAATTATATTGTCTAGTGGTATTGGCTTAGGTGTTATTTTTATTTCATTAGCCGATGGTTTTAATACAGATTTATATAGTTATTTATTCGGTAGTGTTAGTGCAGTTAGCCGAACAGATTTAATCATTATCATCATCATCAGTATGATTGTGGTAGCTTTTATTACGCTTTTATATAAGGAATTATTTCTTCTATCATTTGACGAAGAACACGCAAAAGCCTCAGGTATAGCGGTGAAGTCTCTTCATTTCTTTTTCATTGTTTTAGTTGCATTAGTCATTGCAGCTTCGATGAGAATTGTTGGAATTTTACTAGTATCTTCTCTCATGACTCTCCCTGTAGCTGCAAGTATTCGGGTTGCAAAAGGATTTAAACAAACAATCCTACTTTCTATCGTTTTCGGAGAAGTTTCTGTACTCGGTGGGCTAACCATATCTTATTATCTTGATTTGGCTCCGGGTGGAACGATTGTAGTTATTGCTGTATTGATTCTCATTCTTGTTATATTATTAAAGAAAATGTTCCAATGGAAACATGAGGTGAGAGTATGAATGTAACGGAAGCTCTTGAGTTATTAAAAAATAAAGGCTACAAGCATACAGGGAAAAGAGAAGAAATGCTTGGTCTTTTTGCTAACAGCAATAAATATTTAACGGCTAAGGACGTGCTTGACCAGATGAAGGATCATTATCCTGGGTTAAGCTTTGATACGATTTATCGCAATCTCTCGTTATTTGTAGATCTAGGTATTTTTGAAATGACTGAATTATCAGGTGAAAAACATTTTCGTTATTCTTGTGAAAGTAAACACCATCACCATCATTTTATTTGTTTGGACTGTGGAAAAACGAAGGAAATTGATACTTGCCCCATGAATAGTTTACAGGAAAGCTTGAAGGACTATGATATCTCTGGCCATAAATTTGAAATTTATGGCCGATGCCCAGAATGTACGGTTAATTGAAAATTTAACAATTGAACCATTTCTCTACCCAATTATTGGCTTCCTTCCAACTAAAAACTCTTTTTACCTCATTTGGAAGGGAGCCCTGATTATAGGGCGTATCAAATAGAAGTACAGGTATATGGCATTTTTTAGCAATTTCAATGGCATTTTCATACTTATCTTCAAAAAATATTTCCACCCCGTACTTTTTTGCTGCTTCAACTTTTTCATGTGATCCGATAAGCTCTAAATGATCGTAGCCGATCCCATGGTTAATAAACCACTCTTTGGTCACCTCTAACACATTTTCTCCACGTGCGCTGATAAAAATTAATTCGTGGTGTTTTCCCCATTCTGATAATACTTCCTTTGCACCCATAGCTAACGGGGACATAGTGAAGATGTCTGCCTCTTTTTGTTCATACCAATCGGTAAATTCTTTTTCTGGAACATTCACTACTTTTAATAAATCATAGTCAGTTAAATCTGCGAGTGATAATTGTAATTGAAAGGCTTCATTTATAAAAGGAACAATAGCTGCAGGGCAGGTAATGGTTCCATCAATATCAAATCCTAATGTTCTTTTCTTCATGTAGTACTTCCCCATTTCGTTATATTCCATAATTGAAAATAGTCGAATTAGAAATGATTAACAACATAATTGTTGTGTAAAAGCAAATAATAATACTGCTCCTATCAAAGGAAAGCGAGGGATCAATATGGCAGATCAAGAACGCAACAACGAAGGGTCATTCGATTACCTTCGTACGAGCGACAATGTTGGTGAAACAAATAAATACCAACCTGCAGATTATTTAGAAGAAACCTCAGCTGAAATTGCTGCACCAACTACTTTTAACAGAGAAAGATCAACAAATAATGTTGGTCAGACGATGAAAAGCGGCACAGGGATAGGGTTTGCTGCTTTAATCATTTCTATCCTTTCATTGTTTGTTGCACCAATCTTGTTTGGAGCAGTTGGGATTGTATTAGGGTTTATCGCCCGAAGACGTGGAGCAACTGGCCTTGGTAGCTGGGCTATCGGGATTGGAGCGATTTCCATCATTGTCGGTATGTTTATACTACCATTTTTTTAACCGCTACAGATAAAAGAAGAGGCTCCGGCTATTACGCCAGAGCCTCTTTCCTTCATATTATGATTGCAGTGCTTCCTCATCACGTTTTGCTTGAAATTCTGCTGCAATTTGATCGATTTCCTTTTTAAGCTCTTCAACCATTGTCGCTTCAGGAACTTTGCGGACAATTTCCCCTTTACGGAATAAAAGGCCTTCGCCTCGAGCTCCCGCTATTCCAATATCGGCTTCTCTAGCTTCACCAGGACCATTTACCGCACAGCCCAATACTGCCACTTTAATTGGTACTTTAATCTGCTGAATGTACTCCTCTACCTCATTTGCGATCGAAATTAAGTCAATTTCAATTCTTCCACATGTTGGACAAGAAATAAGTGTTGCCGCATTTGAAGATAAACCAAATGATTTTAATAATTCACGGGCAACCTTCACTTCTTCTACAGGGTCAGCACTAAGTGAAATTCGAACGGTGTTACCAATTCCCTTGCTTAAGATCGCTCCCAAACCTGCTGCACTTTTTACAGTACCTGCAAACAAAGTTCCTGATTCAGTAATTCCAAGATGTAAAGGGTAATCGAACGCTCTTGCCGCTTTATCATAGGCTTCAATAGCAAGATTTACATCTGATGCCTTCATACTGACGATGATATCGTGAAAGTCGAGGTCTTCTAAAATTTTGATATGGTGCAAGGCACTTTCTACCATCCCATCAGCTGTTGGGTACCCATATTTCTCTAATATTCTTTTCTCCAACGAACCAGCATTGACACCAATTCGGATTGGAATGCCCTTTTCTTTAGCCGCTTTAACAACTGCCTCCACTTTTTCGCGGCGACCAATATTACCGGGATTAATACGGATTTTATCCGCTCCTCCCTCAATGGCTTTTAGAGCTAGTTTGTAATCAAAGTGGATATCTACCACTAGAGGAATATTAATTCTTTTTTTAATTTCAGAAATGGCGTTAGCTGCTCTTTCATCAGGGCAAGCAACACGCACGATTTGACAACCGGCTTCTTCTAGCCTCTTTATTTCAGCAACCGTGGCCTCAACATCATGAGTTTTTGTGGTAGTCATGCTTTGAATAACAACCTCATTATTTCCACCAATAGTTAAAGGTCCGACTTTTATGGGACGAGTTTTTGTACGATGTATAATTTCACTCAACAGTGATTCTCTCCTTTTGAAAAAAAGATCTAAAATAATCTTAGTACTTTCCTATTGAACATTGTAACAATGAACGTTAATGGTGACAAGAATCTTGATAACGGGAAAAAGTCTCCATTATTGTGAGTTGCTATCGGACTTGCTGTAATCAGGAAATAGGTATGACTTTCCGGCTTGAATCTCCTCTGGTTTTTTGCCTTTATTTAATTGAATAAAATCATTTACTACTTTTTCTATAGGAACTGGTACTGCTCCCTCAATTTGTGCCTCTATGATCGAAAGAACAGTTTCTCCCTGCTCCACGGTTTTACTAAAAGATGCAATAACAGTCTCTTCTGTATGATTCACTTTAGAAT
This sequence comes from Robertmurraya mesotrionivorans, assembly GCF_050971805.1. Taxonomy (NCBI): domain Bacteria; kingdom Bacillati; phylum Bacillota; class Bacilli; order Caryophanales; family Bacillaceae; genus Robertmurraya; species Robertmurraya mesotrionivorans. Next base: position 412,140 of record NZ_JBPCCH010000001.1, read on the forward strand.
CTACTTTAATGGATTCTATCGTTTCATTGTTTGTGTTTGGTATCGTACCTATGCTTAAGTCAACATATATGATATACAAAATAAGAGTAACTAGTAGAGAAACGATGAGACGTTTCATGGACGATTCTCCTTATTAGTAGAGTTACTCTATTTATATGCAGTAGATAGATTGATAGTACAAATAAAAAAAGAAAAACGCGTAATATCGCGTTTTTCTTTTATTGCTTAGCTTTCTGAGGGATTTCTCGTACTGTTAAATACAACATAATGATAGAAACAAACCAATTAATTAGGAAACCGCTAGGAACGTTCGTTTGAAAAGCTTCCATTATCGTAAAGAAAATAGTAGGGAGAGTCACACTATAAGCTGATAGTCTCCACAATTGACGATATGGTAGATTACGACTGGTTACATTCTTAATAAATAGACCGAACAATGCAAGAATGGTAATTTCAATAAATTTGATTCCGCTTGAAAAAATATAAATGGTAAGTGCAAGGACGGGAATAATAACTGCCAATAAACCGTCAACAGAATGGATCACTTCCAAGATACTGTCCTTCGTAATGTTTAGGTCGGATAAAGTTGAATAGTCGTAAGTGTCGAGCGTTCCTCCTGCAATGAGAACAAACTCATTTTGAAGAAGAGCGAAGGCATTCTCATAGCCTTCTAAATCATTCTCACTAACTTCACCAGTAGAATCAAAAATGATTGTAAAATCTGCATCCTCAATATAGATCGGTTCCTCTTGGTCTGCTGAGAGCTCACCATTTTCTATTGAAAAATCAGGAAGCTCCTTATCTACTGTGTGGGCGGCTGTCTCAATTCCATTATTTATAGCTGAACTTACATAGCTAACGGTTGGAATAACAGAAACGAGAGTTAGTAGAAAGACATAAAGAATGGTTTTTCCAATACCTTGGAATCTGGTTTTAGCAATGTCTTTAGGAGAGTAGAGACTTTTAAATAATTGCTGAAATATGTTCATGAGCGCATGACACACACCTTTCTATGTAATCCTTCATTATTTTATCGTGATATGGCTTTGTTGTCCAAGTAAACACGATTCGTTAAAAAAATAGGGATGTGCTTTGTAACATAATTGTAACATTACTATCCTTTTGTTAAGGCATTGTAAATTTGAAGATAATAATATTTACTTTTTTCTTTACGTTACACATAATGATTAAGGGGTTTTTAAGAATAATGTCGAAAAAAGTGTAGGGGTTGAATTACTTGGAATTAAACATCCAGCAAATGATTTTTGAGTTTTTAGGTGGCCTTGGAATTTTCTTGTTTGGTATCAAGTTTATGGGGGATGGCTTGCAAAAGTCGGCAGGAGATAAATTAAGAGATATTCTTGATCGATTTACAACCAATCCTTTCATGGGTGTGTTAGCAGGTATTATTGTTACAGTGCTAATCCAAAGTAGTTCTGGTACTACGGTCATTACCGTTGGGTTAGTTAGTGCTGGTTTTATGACATTACGACAAGCAATTGGTGTCATCATGGGGGCAAACATCGGTACAACCGTTACCGCATTTATCATTGGTATTGATATTGGTGAATATGCGCTTCCAATTATTGCTCTTGGTTCAATCCTTATATTCTTCTTTAAAAGCAATAAAACAACTAGCATTGGACAAATTATTTTTGGGTTCGGTGCATTGTTTTATGGATTAGAGTTAATGAGTGGTGGGATGAAGCCGCTAAGAAGCTTAGAGGCATTTCACGAGTTAACCGTTAATATGAGTTCTAATCCTATTTTAGGTGTTGTGATTGGAACGGTATTTACGGTTATTGTACAAAGTTCTAGTGCAACGATTGGGATACTACAAGGTCTATATGCCGAAAATCTAATTAATATTGATGCTGCACTTCCTGTATTGTTTGGAGATAATATTGGAACAACGATAACAGCTGTTTTAGCATCAATTGGTGCATCGGTTGCAGCAAGAAGAGCGGCTGCCACACATGTACTATTTAATCTCATTGGTACAGCCATCTTTATGATTTTATTGATTCCTTTTACTAAAATTATCACATCTTTACAAGGTGTTTTAAATTTAAATGAAGAAATGACGATTGCTTTTGCTCACGGTATCTTCAATACGACAAATACAATTATTCAGTTTCCGTTTATTGGATTACTTGCACTTATTGTGATCAAACTAATACCAGGTGATGACTCTCTGATTGATTACAAATCGAAGCATTTAGACCCTAACTTTATAAAGCAGTCTCCTTCTATTGCTTTAGGACAAGCAAAGGAAGAAGTGTTAAGAATGGGGCAATTTGCCATTAAAGGGTTAGAGGAAACAAGTAATTTTGTTAATACAAAGCAGAACAAGCATGCAGAATCAGCGTATCAGTTAGAAAGTGCAATAAATAATCTTGACCGAAAAATTACCGATTATCTAGTGCAACTAGCTACAAGCCCTCTCTCAACAAATGATTCAGAAGAGCATACAACGCTAATGGATACGGTTCGTGATATTGAGAGAATAGGGGACCATTTCGAAAATATTGTTGAGCTTGTTGAATATCAAAATTCAAATAAAGTAAAAATTACAGAGAGTGCAATGAAAGATTTAGAAGAAATGTTTGCTTTAACTATTTCGACTGTTCAAGAAGCGCTTCAATCTCTTGATCATAAAGACTTGGATGCGGCTCGTCATGTAGTTGAAAAAGAAAACCAAATTGATAAAATGGAAAGAACTCTTCGTAAGCAACATATACTTCGTTTGAATGAAGGAAAGTGTTCCGGTTCTGCAGGGATTGTGTTTGTTGATATTATTAGCAATCTAGAGCGTATTGGTGATCATGCTGTAAATATTGCAGAAGCAGTTCTTGGAGTAAGACATTCTTAAAAAACAAGGGATCCTCCCTTGTTTTTTTGTACAGAGGTGACAAGATGGAACTAGTGTATTGGCTTATCATTGTATTGTTTTTTCTAGTTTCTTTTGTAGGTTTGATTTATCCGATCATTCCAGGTATGTTATTTTTGGTTGGCGGTTTTATCGTTTACGGCTTATTATTCTCCTTTGAACCTTTTAATTGGTTATTTTGGAGCATTCAAAGCTTATTTGTCCTCTTATTATTTGGCGCAGATTATTTAGCGAATATGTTTGGTGTAAAAAAATTTGGTGGCTCAAAAGCAGGGATATGGGGAAGTACGATTGGATTATTAATAGGTCCGTTTATCATCCCAATACTAGGGATTATTTTGGGGCCCTTTATTGGTGCGGTTATTGCAGAACTTCTTATAAATAAAAGAGGCTTGAGTGAGTCCTTACGGGTTGGTGTTGGGTCAGTAGTTGGGTTTATTAGTAGCGTGATTACAAAAGGGCTTATTCAATTATTTATGATTATATATTTTGTCTTAGTGGTACTTTAAGAAAGAAGAGAAAAGAGGTTTTGAGCCCTTTTCTCTTTTAGTTTAACCCGCATATTTCATGTGGGCAGTTTTGACAATCTACTTCTTGCTTTAAATAGGCTAAATTTTTTACGGTAAACTTTTGTTGATCATACGATATAACATCTAGTTCCCTAAGTTCCTTTAACATTCGCTGTATGACTTCTCTTGTTCCATACGTAAGACTTGCGAGTTCCTGGTGGGTGAGTGGTAAGTCAATTAAAATTCCCTTTTCAGTCATTATTCCGTAACTATTACAAAGTCGAATTAAGATACTATAAAGTCCACCTTTTTTTCCGTTCATAATTAGATCCTGGCACTTCATTTGAGCTTTTAAATATCTAGTGCTAAGCCAAGAAGTCAATGCACTCATGACGCGAGGTGAACTCATCGCAAACTTTTCGAACTCTTCTCTTTTGATTATAAGAAATTCGCAATCTGAAATGGTTTTTGCAAAAAAGTGATAAATCGGATTTGTTTTAAATAATTGATATTCAATGATTAATTCTTCTCCATTAAGAATTTTAATAATAAATTCCTTGCCTCTCATATGAACTCTTCCAAGAGACAGACTTCCCTGTAAAAGAATATAAATATGACTCACTGAATCTCTTTCATTAAATATGGTTGTACCTGCTTTTACTTTCTGTATATTTTCTTTATCTATAAATTCTTGTATGAGTAAGCTATATAATGAAACATTTATTTCATTCATGTAATACCCGCCTTTCCTCTCCTCTCTTTGATTTAATAAAAATACATAAAGAGTGTCAATAACGTAGTGTCCTTTAAAAAGAACAACAAACGGCTGCTATGACTTAAATCATTGACATGACGCTAATATTTACAATTTTGACAAATTATCGAAACATCAGAAATGGTATGATGAAAGGAGGAAATACCATCTAGTAATGCGAATATTTCTTTCCAGAAAGGGTAATGTAAATCTGTTGGCTTAAGCTTAATATTTGAACAATGTTGCCAAGTTTGGTAATCTTAAGTTAATAACTTTAGGAATATCCAAATGTTAAAAATGAAAGGATTTTTCTAAAGAAAAAATCATTATACATATATAGGAGGAGTTATTCATGGCATTCGAATTACCGCAATTACCTTATGCTTACGACGCTCTAGAACCACATATCGACAAGGAAACAATGAACATTCACCACTCAAAACATCACAACACATACGTAACGAACTTGAATAATGCTTTAGCTGGGAATGAAGAATTGCTGTCAAAGTCAGTTGAAGAAGTAATTGCTAATCTTGATGCAGTACCAGAAGCTGCTCGCACAGCAGTGCGTAACAACGGTGGTGGACACGCTAACCACACATTATTCTGGCAGATCTTATCTCCAAATGGGGGAGGAGAACCTACTGGTGATCTTCTAGATGCAATCAATGCAAAGTTTGGAAATCTTGATAGCTTTAAAGAAGAATTCGCAAAAGCTGCTACAACTCGTTTTGGTTCTGGTTGGGCTTGGCTTGCGGTAAATAACGGAGAACTAGAAGTGACAAGCACACCAAATCAAGACTCTCCATTAATGGAAGGGAAAACACCAATCCTTGGTCTTGATGTTTGGGAGCACGCTTACTACTTAAAATTCCAAAACCGTCGTCCAGACTATATCAATACTTTCTGGAACGTTGTAAATTGGGATGAAGTTTCAAAGAGATATGCTGAAGCAAAATAAATAAACAAGAAACGACGTGGATAATTCCACGTCGTTTTTGTTTATTTTGTACATAATTAAGGTGTCCTTGTTGAAAACTACCCTTAGATACGAAGGGGAGTTTCTATTCATGAGTAAAGTTAAAAAATTAATTGGTGACATCGATCTGACAAAGGATTTGCTTCTACTTTTGTTAATCGGAGGTCTGTATTCCTTAAGTGTTGCTTTATCCAATACATTTGTAAATATTTATTTGTGGAAACAATCCGGTGATTTTAAAGATTTAGCTATTTATAACCTCTCAGTTGTTGTTCTCCAACCTTTAACATTTATCCTAGCAGGCAGATGGGCTAAAAAGATTGACCGAGTAATAGTTTTGCGTATTGGAGTCATTTTTTTAGCTATTTTCTACCTAACCGTTTTAACAATAGGAACCAATGCTTCGCAATTTTTAATTGTGTTAGGAGGATTACTAGGGATTGGTTATGGTTTTTACTGGCTGGCCTTTAATGTGTTAACCTTTGAAATTACGGAACCAGAAACAAGAGATTTCTTTAACGGCTTTTTAGGAATTCTGTCTTCTGTTGGAGGAATGATCGGTCCTATTGCTGCTGGAACTGTGATTTCAAAACTAGAGAAATTAACAGGGTATTCCGTTATCTTTGCTACTTCCTTAGGGTTATTTTCCGTTGCGGTTATTCTAAGTTTTTTCTTAAAGAGAAGGCCTGCGAATGGAAGATACATGTTTTTAAGGATTTTGGAAGAGAGGAAAAACAACTTTAATTGGAGGCAAATTACGAACGCTCATTTTGTCCAGGGAGTTAGAGAAGGAACGTTTGTATTTGTAATTTCGGTATTTGTATTTATTACGACTGGAAGCGAATTGGCACTAGGAACCTTTGGATTGGTGAATTCAGGAATTGCCTTTATTGGGTACTATTTTGCTTCACGTTGGATTAAAAAACAGCATCGAAAAAAAGCCATTCTTCTCGGTGGTATACTATTGTATTTAGCTATTTTGTTATTAGTATTTAACCTCACTTATACAAAGCTTTTAATTTACGCTGCGATCATTGCCATTGCTTATCCGATGCTATTGGTACCATATTTATCGATGACCTACGATGTAATCGGTAAAGGCTGGAATGCTGCAGAAATGAGAATTGAATATATAGTGGTCAGAGAAATTTTTCTGAATTCGGGAAGAATTGTCTCTATTCTTATCTTTTTAATGGCTGTATCATTGTTTGATCCAAAAGAAAGTATCCCAATCCTTTTATTATTGATTGGATCGGGGCATAGTCTAATTTATTTTTTTGTTAGGAAAATCGAATTTCATTGATAGTAACCGCCTCTCCTATTGAATATTGGGAGGGGCACTGAAATGAGGTGGAGAAATGCATCAGGAAAAGAAGAAAAAAAAGAAGAGAAAGCAGCTACCTGTTCGGTTAAATATGCTGTTTTTTTTCGTGTTTTTGCTCTTTTCCATTCTTGTACTTCGCCTTGGCTTTATCCAAATTGTCTATGGAGAAGATTATCGTAGGGAGATAGAAAGAACAGAGGATGTTACCATCAATCATCCCGTTCCAAGAGGTCGCATGTACGATAGAAATTTTAGAATGATTGTTGATAATGCCCCTCAAAAGGCAATCGCTTATATAAATCAAGGACATGGACCAAAAGAAATGTTACAGGTTGCAGAGAGATTAGCTTCAATTATTACGATGGATTCAAGCAGGATTTCCGATCGAGACAAAAAAGAGTATTGGATGATGCGTTTCCCTGATGAAGCAGAAAACAAGGTGCAGGAAAAAGAAAGGAAAACTTTTAAAAAAGGACTAACCACCCAGGATTGGAATAAAAAGATTTACCAATTAACGTTAGAACGAATAACGCAAAAGGATATCGAACAATTAAGTGAGAATGATTTGGAGATCATATCCATATGGAAGGAATTAAGAAACAGTACGGAATTTACTCCGCAAGTGATAAAAAATAAAGATGTTTCAGATAAAGAGTTTGCAGAAGTAAGTGAAAGCTTGCAATCTTTACCTGGTATAGAAACGATTACTGATTGGGAAAGAGTGTATAAGTTTAACAATACGTTAAAAACAGTCCTTGGAAAAGTGACTGACACAAAGGAAGGGATACCGAGAGATCATCTGGATTACTACGTTGCAAGAGAGTATAACCGCAATGATCGGGTTGGTAAAAGTTATATTGAATATCAGTACGAGGACGTCCTTAGCGGGCAAAAATCAAAGATTAAGAAGGTCACAAACAAATCTGGAGAAATCATTGAGTCAGAAACCATATCTGAAGGTGAACAAGGGAATGACCTTATATTAAGTATTGATATGGAATTGCAACTAGCAGTCGAAAAAATAATTGAAGACGTGCTAATGAAAACGAAGGCAAACAAGGATACCGAGTTTTTAGACCGAGCATTTGTCGTCTTAATGGATCCCCGTACAGGTGAAGTTTTAACAATGGCTGGAAAGTTATTGGTGCAGAATGATGATGGAAACTATGAAGCAGAAGATTTTTCATTAGGGAATATTACTACTTCCTACAATGTTGGTTCGACTGTAAAGGGTGCAACGATTTTGACAGGTTACCAACGGGGAGTAATAAAGCCTAGAACTATACTAGTTGATGCCCCTATGAAAATAAAAGGAACACCTGTGAAGAAATCTTGGCAGAATTTTGGTCCGATAGATGATGTATACGCACTAAGAAGATCTTCCAATGTGTATATGTTTCATACCGCAATAAAAATTGGAAAAGGTCATTATGTATACGATAAACCATTAATTCTAGAACCGAATACCTTTCATATTGTTCGTGATTCCTTCGGTCAATTTGGTCTCGGAACTAGAACGGGAATTGATCTTCCCAATGAAACCATCGGATTTAAAGGAACAAGCACAAAGCCTGGGTTTTTATTGGATTTAGTGATCGGGCAATATGATACATACACACCCATGCAGCTTGCCCAATATGTAAGTACAATCGCAAATGGGGGAAATCGACTACAGCCAAGAATGGTGAAGGAGATACGGCAAACGAATCTTCAAAATATACATGCTCCTGGGACACTCGTGAGGGAGATAAAACCAAAAATACTAAATCGAATTGATGTTAATGAGGCGAATATTAAGAGGGTACAAGAGGGCTTTCGCCAAGTCATGCAGCATCCGTTAGGAACGGCTTATAAAGAATTTAAGGGTGCTGCCTATTCGCCAGCTGGAAAAACGGGAACTGCACAGGCCTTTTATGATGGGCCATCAAGGAATTTATATAAAGAGCCGCCAGCTGTGATGAATTTGAGCCTAGTGGCGTATGCGCCTTCCAACAATCCTGAGATTTCGATGGCTGTAGTTGTCCCGTGGGTATATACAGGGGAAAAAGGACCTTCTCCTAATTTGGAAATAGGGAGAAAAGTGTTAGATGAGTACTTTCATTTAAAGAAAACAAAATAATAGTATGCCCAAATTCCGACAGGTTCACACACATTTCTACTTAATTTACAAAACCTTTACAATCGATTAAAACCCCTTTAACAGTTCAGTATTATTGTATTACTTGTAGGACAGAATAAAACAACCTTTATTTCTTAGGAGGAATTACCGAATGAAAAATCTCAAGAAACTCAGCCTACTTCTAATGCTTGCAGCCGTTATGTCCATTATTGCTGCTTGTGGTGGCGGAGAAGATGAAGCTACTGAAGGTACGGAAGGTACTAGCGAAACAGCTGAATTAGAAGGATCTGTAGTAATTGATGGTTCAGGTACAGTTTACCCGTTCATGGTTGAAATGGCTGAACAATATATGACAAATGCTCAAGAAAATGTTTCAGTTGAAGTTGGACGTGCTGGTACTTCTGCTGGTTTCAAGAAATTTTTAGTTGAAGATGGTACAGACTTCAATGATGCTTCTCGTCAAATTAAGGAAGAAGAAGCTGCAACTGCTGAAGATTTAGGAATTGAAGTTCAAGAAATGAAAGTTGCTTTAGATGGATTAACATTTGTAATTAACCAAGATAATGACTGGGCTGAAGAGCTTACTCAAGATGAAGTAAAACAAATCTTCTTAGGTGAAAAGAAAAACTGGTCAGATATTCGCCCGGATTTCCCTAATGAGCCAATTGTGACGATGGGCCCTAATGAAAACCACGGAACATATGAGTTCTTCTGGGAGAAAATTCTTGAAGAGCAAGACTTAGTTGAAGGTGTGAACCTACAGCAAGACTATTCAACACTTGTAGACTTAGTTTCTAAAGAAGAAAATGCTATTGCTTTCTTCGGTTACGGTTACTATGAAAACAACAAAGATAAGCTAAAAGCTGTAAAAGTTGACTTTGGTAACGGTGGGGTTGAGCCTACTTTAGAAACAATTGGTGAAGGTGAAGAGTTTGCTTATTCTCCGTTCACTCGCCCAGTGTTCACTTACTTAAACGTAAATATGGCAAAAGAAAAGCCTCAAGTATTAGATTATGCAATTTACACAATTGAAAATGCTCAAGATGTTGCTAAAAATACTGGTTTCGCTCCATTAACAGACGAAGAAGTGGAAGCAACAATCAGCACTCTTGAAGGATTAAAATAATAAACAAGGTATTCAGATACTAATCTGAAGTACTAAGAAGATGAGATGGTTCATTCTCATCTTCTTAGCTGTTTAAAATTAGAATAAATTGAGTCATTCTTTTTATGATAAGGATGATAGGGTTTGGATGAAAGGGGTTTTATCCTTGGAAAAAGATGTAACAAAGGAATCAAACACGTTAAGTGTTCGAGAGATGATTGCGAAAAACAAGCAATCTGTTAGTACAGCTAGTATTTTAGAGGGGTTAATGCCTAAAATACTACTCACAATTGCTATTATTTCTATTTTAACAACTATAGGTATTGTACTAACTTTATTAACCGAGACAGTCGCTTTCTTTAGAGATGTATCCTTTGTAGAGTTCTTTACTAGTACCGTCCTAAAGCCATTAGGGGAAAATGCACAGTTCGGAGTTTTGCCATTACTAACTGCAACGATCATTTCTTCGACCATAGCCATGTTAGTAGCGATTCCTATTGGATTAATGACAGCTGTGTACTTAAGTGAGTATGCGTCGGATAGAGTTAGAAAGTTACTAAAACCAATGTTAGAAATACTTGCGGGTATTCCAACGATTGTATATGGTTTCTTTGCTTTTACATTTGTTACTCCCCTATTAACAAAGCTAATACCTACACTTGAGCCTACTAATATCCTCAGTCCTGGTATAGTTATGGGGATTATGATTATCCCAATGGTTGCCTCTTTGTCAGAAGACGCAATGAGCTCCGTGCCTAATGCAATGAGGGAAGGAGCCTTAGGATTAGGGTCGACAAAATTCGAAGTAACCTGGAAGGTAGTCGTTCCCGCTGCTATATCTGGAATTGTTGCTTCATTTGTTCTCGGAATATCCCGTGCAATTGGTGAAACGATGATTGTAACGATAGCAAGTGGAAGTAACAAAGTCTTCACATTTGATATTACCCAATCCATGCAAACAATGACTGCATATATAGTAGAAGTTACAGGAGGAGATGCTCCTGCAGGTTCCACCCTTTATTACAGTCTTTACGCAGTGGCAATGACATTATTTGTTTTTACATTAGTTATGAATTTAATTGCCCAATATATCTCTCGTAAATTTAGGGAGGAATATTAAGATGAAATACGTTGATACAACTCAAGTTCAAAAAAAGATGTCATCTCGTCTACTTACTAATCGTATAGCAAAAACTTTGTTTCTTTTAGCTACCTTATTTGGACTACTTGTTTTGGTCGTATTAATTTATCGAGTAGTTGCACAGAGCCTTGGCTGGATTGATTTTGATTTCTTAAATAATAGACTTTCTACAAACCCAGAGAGAGCCGGAATAAAGGGAGCTATTATGGGTACCTTGTGGTTAATGCTAGTGGTCGCACCAGTGACGTTAATCTTAGGAGTAGGTACTGCCATTTATTTGGAGGAGTATGCAAAAAAAGGGCGTTTACAAGCCTTTATTCAAATGAATATATCTAATCTAGCTGGAGTTCCTTCAATCGTTTTTGGAATTTTGGGATTAACGATCTTTGTAAGAGGATTAAATTTAGGGGCAGTTGTTTTAGCCGGTGGTTTTACAATGGCTCTATTAGTTCTTCCGGTAGTAGTCGTTGCGAGTCAGGAAGCAATTCGTGCGGTTCCTCAGTTTTTAAGGGAAGCTTCCTATGGAATGGGAGCGACGAAATGGCAAACGATTAAAAACGTAGTTTTACCTGCAGCACTACCTGGGATATTAACCGGTGTTATTTTAGCATTATCCCGTGCAATTGGTGAAACAGCACCACTTGTAGTAATTGGTATTCCAGCATTTATTATTCCACTACCTGAAGGTATGTTAGATAAATTTACGGTCATGCCGCTGCAAATTTATTACTGGACCATTGATTCAGCTTTAGTGGATGAATATGCAAACCTAGCTGCTGCAACGATTGTTGTTCTATTATTAGTATTATTCATAATGAACTCTATAGCAGTGTTAATAAGAAACAAATTTCAAAGAAGATTTTAATTGGGTGGAGGGGTTTTACGATGGTCGTTTCAACATACAGTGAAAATAAAACAGCAGAAGAGTCTAGTGATCATATGGGTGTAAACAAGGAAAGTAAGAAGAACCTTGCTTATCAAACGAAGGATTTAAACCTTTGGTACGGTACAGACCATGCATTAAAGAACATTAACCTTGATATAAATGAGAGGGAAGTTACAGCCATTATTGGTCCTTCAGGATGTGGGAAGTCAACGTTTATTAAAACGTTAAATCGAATGGTTGAACTGATTCCAGTGGTGAAAATTTCTGGAGATATTTTGTATCGAGAAAGAAATATACTAGATAAATCATATAAAGTGGAAGATTTACGAACAAATGTGGGGATGGTATTCCAAAAGCCAAATCCATTCCCAAAATCCATTTATGAAAATATTGCATATGGCCCAAAAATTCATGGGATTCGCAATAAAAAAGTACTTGATGAGATCGTTGAAAAGAGCTTGCGCGGTGCCGCAATATGGGATGAAGTAAAGGATCGTTTGAACGAAAATGCGTACGGTCTATCAGGTGGTCAGCAACAACGTCTTTGTATTGCACGCTGTTTAGCCATTGAGCCAGATGTTATTTTAATGGATGAACCTACATCAGCCCTTGACCCTATTTCGACTCTTAAAGTGGAACAATTGGTTCAAGAGCTTAAAAAGGATTATAGTATCATTATTGTTACTCATAATATGCAGCAAGCTGCCCGTATTTCTGATAAAACGGCATTTTTCTTAAATGGAGAAGTAGTTGAATTTGACGATACAAATAAAATATTCTCAACTCCTTCTGATCAACGTACAGAAGACTATATTACTGGTCGCTTCGGGTAATATACAAAAAACAAACGATTTGATTGTAAAGAACACCAATCGGAGATGAAAGGAAGTCAAATATGGTTGTACGTGAAAAATTTCATTTTGATCTTAAGGAACTTCAGAATAAGCTGATTGAGCTCGGTGAGTTTGCCGATCAAGCATTAAGCGAAGCAATTAAAGCATTAGAAACAAAAAACGTTGAACTCGCTTTAGAAATTATGGAGAATGATACGAGAGCAGATGTCTTGTATGAAGAAATTAACGACTTTGCTATTCTATTAATCGCAAAGCAACAGCCTGTTGCGATTGACTTACGTCGAATTATTGTTGCCATTAAGATCGCAACAGATATCGAGCGGATTGCCGATTTTGCCGTAAACGTAGCTAAATCAGCTATTCGAATTGGTGGTGAGGAACATGTAAAGCCGATTGTCCGTATTAGAGAAATGTACGAGGCAACATCTAAAATGTTAAAGCTTTCGTTAGAATCATTCATCGAGGAAGATGTACAAAAAGCAAAACAAGTTGCGGATATGGACGATGAGGTTGATCATTTATACGGTCAAACGATTCAGGAACTATTAAGAATCAATCAGGAAAAGCCGGAATTTTTGGCGCAAATCACACAACTATCGTTTACTTGCCGTTATTTAGAAAGAGCGGCGGATCATGTGACCAATATAGCTGAACACACGTTTTATCTTGTTAAAGGTAGACATTATGATTTAAATGAATAATATAAAAAGCTGAAGAGAATTCATCTTCAGCTTTTTGTTATGATCTTTGCAAGTTGTTCGTAAGTCATATCACTTTTTACGACAAACTCACCTAGTTGAACTTTTGTATGAGAACCAGTATTGATTAAATACTGCTCGAAATCAAAGGCATCAGTGATTATTCCTGCATCCTTTAAAAGTGTGGCAATCTCACTTGATTGCATACCACTAATAATGTTAAGCTTGTACTCCTTAACAGCTTCTGCAGGCTTCTCCTCTTCTTTTGCTGCCTCTTCTTTCGTTGTATCCGTTTGTTCTGTCTCTTTTGTTTCTTCCTCTTCAGTTGGTGTTGCTTCAGCGTCTTTTGCCTTTGCTTCTAACTCTTCATATGCTTTTTCATCAACTACTTTATATCCCTTGTCTTCTACTTGAGCAATTAACTCTTCATTGCTTAATTTTGCTGCTGCTCCATTATCTCCAGAAAAATAATAATAGGTCCCAAATATACAAGTTGATAAGAGGAGACCAAAAGCAAATGCTCTAAGGTGAATCTTATTCATAGGTTTCTCCCCTCATAGAAAATTCATTTAAAATAATCTCAACATCCTCGATGGGAAGAGAAGATTGCTTTGCAATTTGTTCAATTGAGAGACCTTGTTGGGATAGTGACCAAACTTGATTCTTTAATATTGCATGAACTTCTCTTTTTTGAGAAGCAGTACCAGAGAAGTCAGAATCAGGTACTAGAAGTTCCTCTTCAAGAATCTTTATTTTTCTCTTCATTTGGTATAGCTCTTGAATTTGGTTTAGGGATAACTGATCGATTTCACTCTTAAGCTCTTTCACTGGATCCTTAACAAAAAAGGATAGGACGAAGAGTAGTATTGATACAACCAATAAACTTAGTAACACATATTCCATTTCTTTCACCTCTTAAAAATCAATAAAAACATTGTATCACTATATACGACAATTTTCGAATCAAAGTAAGAAGATAAGAGGGTTTTGTCGAGGGAAATGAGAAAAAAAGGTCGAAATGACTAGTTTTTCTTACAAGACTTGTAAATAAAAAAAATAATTCTTCCTATAAAGAAGGTGTGACGGGGATAAGCAGATTACGACAAAATGTGTTTATTGTGAGAGAAACCTATCAATGCTACGATGAAACTAACAAATAGGTATTTTTAAAGAAAGAAAACATATACTGTTAATTTCTAAATTCTTGAGGTGCATAATGACGATTGTTTCCAATACATTAGCTAAAATAAAAGAAAAGGATGGGATACACACTCAATTTATTGCTAAAGACAAGCTTTTCGTATGTTGGTATACATCACCGCTAAAAATGGATGTTATACAACGCTTTTTTAAACAGTCTATAGAAGGTCAGATTGTGAGAGTGTATGACGTGACCAAGCAATTACGTAATAATGAGGCAACTTGTCCTTACCTAGATATAAGAGTTCCCTTACAACAAAACTATTGGACGTTAAAAGGTTTGAAAGAAAACAAGGTATATTTGCTGGAATTAGGGTTTTTCTTGGAAGATCAATACTTCCCAGTTCATCGTTCTGAGTTTATTCAAATAGCACAAACTGATTTCATTGAAGAACAAAAATCACTTCGTATGGTTGTAAGAAATTCACGTGGCTGGAATGAATATGTAAGCACATACAGCTTCTATGAAAATGTGAAGGAAAGTGAGTGGGAACGTGAACAATAAGAAAATTCTTATGCTTTCATGGGAGTACCCTCCTAATGTTGTTGGAGGCTTGTCCAGACATGTGGAAGGATTAGCTAAAGCATTAACCTCAATTGGCTATCAGATCCATATCATAACGACTTGGATTGAGGAGCTTCCTATGTATGAAAGAAAAGGAAATATAGAAATATTTAGAGTGGTTCCCTTAAATGAGGGAGACCCCAGTTTTATTCGTTGGGTCGGAGGCTTGAACTTAGCAATTATTCATCAAGCTACGGATCTTTTGGAAGAACATGAATATGCTTTGATTCATGCTCATGATTGGCTCGTAGGCGCTGCTGCGGTGACATTGAAAGAGAAACGACAATTACCTTTAGTTACTACGATTCACGCTACTGAACATGGTAGGAACGAAGGCATATATACTGAAATGCAAAAGAAAATTTATGAACAAGAGAAAGAGCTCATTCATCATTCAGATAAAGTCATTATTTGCAGCACATCTATGAAAGAAGAAGTACTTCACATTTTTGATATAGAGCCCCAAAAAATTGTCATGATTCCCAATGGAATAGATACAAGCATTGCCAACATTATTTATAGTAAAGAAGTATTGGGGAAATTCCCTATCCATCCAGAGAAAAAAATGGTGTTTTCAATTGGTAGGATGGTAAAGGAAAAGGGTTTCCATACTCTTATTGAGGCAGCGAAAGAGATGGAAAGAAGTCGACCTGATGTTTACTTTATTATTGCTGGGAAAGGTCCGATGCTCCAAGAGTTTAGACATCGAGTGGAAATGCTCGGGCTGAAAAATATTCATTTTATTGGATTTGTTACAGATGCTGAGAGAGAAGCCCTTTTTAAGCAATGTTATTTAGCTGTGTTTCCAAGTTTGTATGAGCCTTTTGGGATCGTTGCGCTAGAAGCTATGGCCTATTCGAAACCAACGATTGTATCAAATGTTGGAGGTCTAAAGAGCATTATTCATCATCTAAACACGGGTTTATTAATGAGCAGCAATAATCCAAAGAGTTTTATTGAGCAGGCAACGATTCTTTTAGACAATAAAGAACTTGCTATTCAATTAGGTGAGAGTGGGAAAAGAATGGTTGAGGCTATGTATAGCTGGAAAAGAATTGCGGAGGATACACACCGAGTTTTTGAAGAAACAGTTTTGCAGATTAGGTTATAACTAAGTTCGCACAAACAAAGGATGTAGGGGAGAGATAAGAATGAAGGGCGTGATTTTGGCTGGTGGGAAAGGTTCCCGGATGTCGCCACTTACATTGTTAACTCCAAAACCTCTCGTACCCATCATGAATATTCCTGTAATTGATCTTTGTATCTCATGGTTAAAATCACAGGGAGTAACTGAAATAGCCATAACAATCCATCATCTAGCGACGAAAATACAAAAACATTGTGGTGACGGGAGCAAATATGGAGTAAAGCTTGTTTATTTCTATGAGACAAACCCAATGGGTACTGCAGGTGGTCTTCAAGCTTTAAAGGAGTTTATTGATGGAACATTTATTGTGATATCTTCAGATGTGGTTAATCAATTTGATCTTAAAAAGGCTGTTACCTTCCATTTTGAATCAAGAAGTGACCTTACGGTAATAACAACCTCGATAGCACACCCAGAGCATTATGGGATAGTCATTAAAGATAAAAAAGGAAAAGTTCGTTACTTTTTAGAAAAGCCACCACAACACTTAATCTTTAGTGATCAAATTAATACAGGAATTTATATTATTGAACCAACCATATTAAACTATATTCCAAGCGACCGTCCATTCGATTTTAGCCATGATTTATTTCCTCTATTACTACAGAAGAATGTTGCTCTTTACAGCTTTAGTTTGGAGGGCTACTGGATTGATATTGGTCAGATTCATACATATCACCAAGTTCATCGAGATTATTTGTCACCCTTCTTGGGATGGGAAGAAAGAAGAGGTTACAAGGAGATTAAAAAGGGTGTGTGGGTTGGTCCGAACTGTGAGATTGATCCATTGTGTAGAATTGAAGGTCCGGTTCTTATTGGTGAAGGTTCTCAACTTAGTTCAAATACGATCATAGGTGCCAACACCGTCATCGGTAATAATTGTGTAATTGAGAGTGACTGTTTTATAGAAGATTCTATTCTATGGGACGGAGTTCAAATTAAAAAGGATTCTCACATTGTAAATTGTGTCATTGCTTCATTTGTTGTGGTTGAAGAGGGAGCAAGTATGGTAGATAATATGTTGGTGTTTGGAAAGAAAGAGATACAGAGTAAAATAAGTAGAAGTATCACTTCTAAACCTGTGGATTTTTTTGAAAGTGGACCCACCTATGAGCATGAGGATCATCCCGGTAGTGAATACAGTATGGAGAAACTTGAAACCAAAATACCATTTGATGCAATAGTGACCGTAACAAAAATTCACTGTCCATCAAATTTAAAAAGTAAAATGGTTAGAATACTCATTGAGAGTATGCTTGAAAAGACTAAGGATATAAACATAAAAGAAGGAATCAAGCTCCACTTGAGTGATAATCGTTGGGTATATATTTTTCCGTTCGAAATGGAAGAGTATATTACCATCTATACACATGCGGAGAGTATCGAAGTTGCTAGAGCAATGGCCTATGAATGCCGTAACCAAATAACGATCTATCAAGGGGTGTAAAATGATAACAAATACGTATTTGTCAATGGAAAAGGACCCAGTTGAGCACACTCCTAATATGAGAAAACAGTTTTCAACTATTCCTGGTATTTGGATAGGTGGGAATATGCACTGGATTTCAAATGGGCATGAAAAATTAATTTCTTCAGAGTCGATTTCCATTCATGTTAAAGAAGAAAGTATCCATTCAAAAGTTCGTTTGTTCCAAGTATATGTCAGAAATCATAACGTAGTGGAAAAGAACATGAAGCTAGTCTTTATGAGCCGTCACCACGAAGTAGCGACCGAGCACCTCTCGTTTGTATCGCCCCTTGAAAAAGTAATTTTTCATCATTCAGGTGAAAAAATGTTTCTAGTAAATGGGCGGTCTGAAGAAGGAACAATTCAGCAAACCGTTCAGCCTCTTTGGAATATTCCAACTGAACAAATATGGGCAGATCAAACCAAAGGAATATTGAAATATCAACCGATGGGAAAGGGAGCTGCTGCAAGTATCTTTACACTCGATTTAACTATTCCTGCTCAAACTCTAAGAAAAGGCACCGCATGGGTGATTCAAGGAACTGAGAAGAATTTGCTTCTACATCTTAATGATACAATTTTAAAAAAACACACTAGCATTTCAAAATAAATAATGGTATTATAGAAAAGTCGTATGAACAAATAACGAACAAGTCTGAACAGATAGAGTTTGGAGGGATAAATATGCGTGTGAACATTACATTAGCTTGCACTGAAACTGGTGATCGTAACTATATCACTACAAAAAATAAGCGCAATAACCCAGATCGTATCGAGCTGAAAAAATATTGCCCAAGATTAAAGCGAGTTACTTTACACCGTGAAACAAAATAAGCAGTAGGGTCATTCCCACTGCTTTTTTTTGTGTTTACAAACAAATATTCAGATACCAGGGGGAAATTCATTGACTAGTAAAAGGTCCCTTCGCTCCATCCTTCAACAAGATCTTCAGCAAAAGCCGCAACAACAATATGAAAACCAATCCACTCAGATTGCTACTCGTTTATTCAAAACAGAGGAGTGGAAGGACGCTACTACCATTGCAATTACCATTTCAAGAACACCTGAAGTAGATACATACCCCATCATTCGTGAAGCCTGGCAAACAGGGAAAACGATTGTTGTTCCAAAGTGTCACAAGCAGACTCGTACAATGACTTTTCATGTTATTCAATCTTTTGAACAACTAGAATCCGTCTTTTTTGGTCTACTAGAACCAATTGTCAGTCAAACGGTTGAAGTTCATAAAAGTAAAATAGATTTAGTTATTGTCCCAGGCTTAGGGTATACAACAAATGGCTACCGTATAGGTTTCGGTGGTGGTTATTATGATCGATTTCTAAGTGATTATGAAGGTAAGACCATCTCTTTGGCTTTTCCAGAACAAATCTTACTTTCCCTTCCGTTAGAACCACATGATATTCCTGTAAAAAAGCTTATTTCCCCAGAGGAGGTTATTAGTATTGATTGAATATATCCTAATACCTTCCTTTATCATTTTGGCATCCCTTCTTGGGTATGCCTTGCGCTTTTTGACGAAGTCAGGAAGTGTTTTAGCCGTATTTGTCGGGCTACTTATTTGCTTTGGCTTAGGGATAAAAGGATTGATTTTATTAGGGATATTTTTTGCTTCTTCAAGTTTTTGGTCTGTATACAAAAGGAAGGACAAGATGGTAGTAGAAGAGAAGCATGCAAAGGGTTCAAGGCGGGATTATCAACAAGTGTTGGCAAATGGTGGAATGGCGGCACTAATAAGCGTTTTGTATGGATTCTTTCAAACCAATAGTTTACTTTTAGCTTTTTGTGTTTTTATTGCTACTTCTAACTCTGATACTTGGGCATCGGAAATTGGCACGTTAAGTAAAAAACGCCCTTACTCTGTTCGTACATTTTCAGTTGTCGAAAGGGGAACGTCGGGAGCAGTCAGTCTGTTAGGGACAATGGCAGCGGTAGTAGGTGCAATGGTGATTGCCTATTCATCTTATGTACTATTCAACTTACAAATATCTGAATTTTGGGTGATTTTTCTATTTGGGTTTCTCGGCAATGTCATTGATACTTTCCTCGGTGCATATGTACAAGCATTGTTTAGGTGTTCACGCTGTGGAGTGGAAACCGAGAAAATGGTTCATTGTCAAAGAAAAACAGCCTTAATTAGAGGAAGAAAATTCTTTAATAATGACGTTGTTAACTTTATATCTGGCTTTGCTCCTGCGATTGCGATATTGTTAATGTATTAGGTCATGAAAATAATTGATTGTGGAAACCATAAGTAATGAACTAAGGAGGGAATGGAATGAAAAATCATGTTAATCGTGTAGCTCTAATTGGAACAGGTGCTGTAGGTTCGAGTTATGCATTTGCACTGTTAAACCAAGGGGTAACGGAAGAACTAGTGCTAATTGATTTAAATAAAGAAAAATCAGAAGGTGATGCTATGGATTTGAACCATGGGATGCCTTTTGCTCCAAGCCCAACAAAGATATGGTTTGGTGATTATAGTGATTGTAAAGATGCTGATTTAGTTGTCATTTGTGCAGGGGCAAATCAAAAGCCTGGTGAAACAAGATTAGACCTAGTTGAAAAAAACACCCGTATTTTCAAAGGGATTGTTGAGCAAGTTATGGCAAATTCCTTTGACGGTATTTTTTTAGTTGCTACAAATCCGGTAGATATTTTAACCTATGCTGTCTGGAAATTTTCAGGCCTGCCTAAGGAGAGAGTCATCGGATCTGGTACGATTCTCGATACAGCAAGGTTTCGCTACCTGTTAGGAGATTACTTTAATGTGGATACAAGAAATATTCATGCCTACATTATCGGTGAGCATGGTGATACTGAGCTTCCTGTATGGAGTCGCGCTGATATTGCCGGCATTCCAATTTCACAATGGATTAAGAAAAATAGTGAGTATAAGCAAGAGGATTTAGAGGAGCTATTTCTTAACGTAAGGGATGCAGCTTATCACATTATTGAAAGAAAAGGCGCGACTTTTTATGGAATCGCCATGGGCTTAGTTCGTGTAACAAAAGCGATCCTGCAAAATGAAAATTCGGTTCTTACTGTTTCAGCCTACCTTGATGGGGAATACGATCAAAAAGATGTATACATAGGCGTACCTGCAGTAGTGAACAGAAATGGCATTAGAGAAGTAATCCATTTGGATTTAGATGAAACAGAGAAGGTAAAGTTTGCTCACTCTGTTAAAGTGCTAAAAAAGACAATGGAACCTGTCATGAAGATTGAAAAATGATTTTCATTTGTCATGGATAAAAATGAATTTGACGTTTCAAACTATAGGTAGGAGGGATGAAAATGTCACGTTTATTTTCCATGGTATTAGTTGGTATTGGTGGCTATTATGCCTATAAGAATCGTTTTCGATTGGTTAATATCGTACTCGGTAGTCCAATGTTAAGAAGACTCGTTGTTAGTTCTTTAATGAATGTACCGTTTGTTCGAAATCTAATGACAAAAACGGTATTCTCAGGACGTCCTGCCTATTAATAAAAAAGACCAAAGTTTCGTACTTTGGTCTTTTTTATGTTCATTTATCGTTTGTGAAAGTACCAAACTCAAAACTTTTTTATTAGGAACTAATCTCGTATATAATGTGAGTAAATGTTTGTAAAGGAAAGAGGGGGAAGCTTGAATAAATTAGAAGATTATTTATTTTGGAAGCTTGCAAATTTTCTTATTCATAAAAAGGAGTATCGACTGTTAAGGACCTCTCCTTCGCAAGAGGAATTGTGGTTTGAAAGAGTAGAAAACAAACAAGTACCAATTATTCGCCTCAGACGGATCGACTTAGACTGGAGCAATTGGCTTGCTCGGGATATTGAGAATAGTGGAAACAATGGTGAAGCAATCCGACGTCAATTGATTCGCGGCGAGGCAAACGTATTAAATATATATGTGTCAGCCTATCCACCGGTCGATGATTATGATTTTCTACTTTCAGAAAAAAAGATTCTCAAAACAAATGTTACAACAAAGGTGATTACCCGGGACACATATAATAAGGAAATATCTGAATTGGAACATGTATTCAGTGAAGAAATACCACTTGAGAGCAAGGAGGAGTACTCTCTAAATGAAATTGAACTCTTAAAAAACGCTACGTTAGAAACAGCTATTGAACGTATAAAAATTGAGAAGTCAATGTTTGAAAATGGAAAACCATTATTTACATATTTCTTCATAGTCCTCCAAATCATTGCTTTCCTTTTTCTTGAATGGAAAGGTGGCAGCACAAATACGGCCACACTCATCAAGTATGGTGCGAAGTTCAATCCGCTTATTTTAGAGGGAGAATGGTGGAGGTTTTTAACACCCATCCTACTTCATATCGGATTTATTCATTTATTTATGAATACATTGGCGTTGTACTATCTTGGCCCAACGATTGAAAGAATATATGGACGAATGAGATTTCTTTTTATATACTTGGTCGCTGGTTTTAGTGGTTCACTGGCAAGTTTTTTATTCACTACAAATCTTTCGGCTGGTGCAAGTGGAGCAATCTTTGGCTGCTTTGGAGCTCTTCTATACTTTGGGCTTAACTATCGTTCCCTCTTCTTTCGGACAATGGGCTTTAATGTTCTTGTTGTCATTGCCATCAACCTGTCTCTTGGTTTTACGATCCCAGGAATTGATAACGCTGGTCATCTTGGTGGTCTTATGGGAGGATTTCTAGCCACAGCGATTGTCCATTTTCCAAAACAAAAAAAATGGGTACAGCAACTATTGTTTTTATTCCTTACTGTAGCAGCGATGGGTAGTGTGTTATGGTATGGATACGCAAATCCAGAAAAAATTACAGATACACAATCGGTTATGGTCTTGTCTCAGGTGTATCTTCAAGACGAGAATTATGATAAAGCTTATCATTTATTGAGTAATGCCATTCAAACTCATCAGTCCTCTGCAGAATTATTTTTTCAGCTTTCTTATGTTGAGATTAAACGAAACGATCTATCTTCTGCGGAAATACATTTACAAAGGGTAATTGAACTTGATAAATACTTTCATGAGGCATTCTATAATCTTTCCCTCATTTACTATGAATTAGGAAACATAGAAGATTCACTTACATATGCACAAAAAGCAGCTGAGCTTGCTCCCAATCGAGAGGAGTATCAAAGTTTTATAGACAAATTACAAGAATAAATCCATTTTTCCCAAGGTGATGTTTTTTAGCATCACCTTTTTCAATTGATAGAGTATGTTTTTTTGGGGGGATGTCTAAGATGTTGAAGTATACATGGAAATGTTTGGAGCAAGCTCTTCAATTGAACGAGGTGGACGCTATGGAAGCAGCAAAACATAAGGTGAGTTCAAAACTACATACCAATACAAGTTATTTAAGGGATGCTCTTGGTGTTGATAAAAGCTTTGATGTTATTCAGTTAGATGTAGAATACGCAGAGAAAGGAATGGCGTTTTATTTTGTCGATGGCTTTGTAAAAGATGATATTCTTCACTATTTAATGAAGCTGTTAGCAGATTTAAAGAAGGAGCAGCTTGAGCCTGATGCACTGAGTGCGTTGCTAAAAACGTATATTCCTTATGTCGAAGTAGAAACTACCGACGATTTGGATAAGGTTGTTGACACCGTATTAGCAGGTCCTACAGCTCTTCTTGTAGATGGGATACCAACGGCCATTCTAATTGACGCAAGAACCTACCCAGTTCGTGGTCCTCAAGAGCCGGATATTGAAAGGGTGGTTAGAGGAGCAAGAGATGGCTTTGTCGAGACACTAGTTTTTAATACAGCCTTGACACGAAGAAGAGTGAGAGATCGTACGTTACGGATGGAATATTTGCAGGTTGGGAGAAGATCAAAGACTGATATCGTCATTAGTTATATAGAAGATATTGCGGATCCCCATATGGTTAAACAGCTGAAAGATTCTTTATCAAAAATTGATACGGATGGCTTACCAATGGCAGACAAAACAATCGAGGAATATTTGTCAGGTAGACATTGGAACCCGTTTCCTGTTATTCGATATACAGAAAGGCCGGATACAGCTGCAACACACTTATATGAAGGACATGTATGTATTATCGTTGATGGGTCACCGAGTGTGATCATTGCACCGGTTACCTTTTGGCATCATCTACAGCATGCAGAGGAGTATCGGAACAAACCCATTGTTGGTGCGTATCTTAGATTAGTACGTTTTATTGCGGTTTGGTCTTCTATTTTTTTGTTGCCAATGTGGTATTTATTAGCAACGAATAAAGAATTGTTGCCAAAAGCTCTTGCCTTTATAGGGCCAAATGAGATGGGACAAATACCGCTCTTTTTACAGTTTCTGCTGATTGAGATCGGGCTCGATGTGCTAAGGATGGCAGCTATTCATACTCCATCAGCTTTAGCAACTGCACTTGGTCTTGTTGCAGCCTTGATGATTGGACAAGTTGCTGTCGAAGTAGGATTATTGAGTAACGAAGTCATATTATACTTCTCTATTGCAGCGCTTGGAACGTTTGCAACACCAAGCTATGAGTTAAGCTTAGCATCAAGATTAGTAAGGCTGTGCTTACTAATTTTTACAGCGTTATTCCATACGATAGGGTTTGTGGTAGGGACCGTATTACTAATTCTATTGCTTGCAAATATGAAATCTTTTGGTGTCCCATATCTTTGGCCATTCATCCCCTTTGATATAAAAGCACTAAAAGATGTTTTAATTCGATCACCAATTCCTTTAAAAAGTAAGAGACCAGAAGTTTTACATCCACAAGATCCTGATAGATAACGCATGTCTTTCTTTTTAGAAAGGCATATTTTTTTTGCAGTATTGAGTAAAGCGTGGTTTTCGATTATACTTTTTATGAAAGCGTTTGTACAAGCTTTCACAATTTAGTGTTTGAGGTAAATACATGAAGAATACATATGATATTCAACAATTTTTAAAGAAATTTGGAACCATTATTTACGTTGGTGACCGCCTTGCTGATTTAGAGTTGATGGAGGAAGAACTGAAGGAATTATATCAATCTCAGTTGATTGAAGAACAGGACTTTCAAACGGCATTATTTATTGTCCGTCATGAAATTCAACAATTAAAAAATAAAGAATAGTAGGTGTGAATATGACAGATAAGTGGTTGGTTGGGGTAGATTTAGGAGGAACAACAACAAAGCTTGCTTTTATTAATCAATACGGTGAAATCTTAAAGAAATGGGAAATTCCAACAGATAATAGCAATAAGGGGAAAAATATTACGATAAATATTGCCAAATCAATTGATCAGGCTCTTGAGGAATTAGATCAGCCTAAAAGTAAGCTTTCAGGGATAGGAATGGGTGCACCTGGTCCAGTGGATTATGCAACTGGCATTATCTACAACGTTGTAAACTTAGGTTGGGATGATAACTATCCTTTAAAGGATTTATTAGAAGTAGAAACATCTTTACCTGCTATCATTGATAATGATGCTAACTGTGCGGCACTTGGTGAAATGTGGAAGGGTGCTGGAAATGGTGGGAAGGATATCGTTGCTGTCACGTTAGGAACAGGAGTTGGAGGCGGTGTGATCGCTAACGGGCATATTGTTCAAGGTGTAAGTGGGGCGGCTGGTGAAATTGGTCATATTACATCCATCCCTGTTGGTGGAGCGCCTTGTAACTGTGGAAAAACAGGCTGCTTGGAGACCATCGCTTCAGCAACAGGTATCGTTCGAATAGGAAAGGAAAAACTTCAAGCGGCACAGGATTCAAGTGGAGAACTCGCATCGATTTATCGTGAAGAGGGTACCATCTCAGCCAAAAATATATTCGATGCTGCGAGAAATGGGGATGTCCTTGCAAAAGAAGTAATTGAAGAAGTAAGTTTTCATCTTGGATTAGCATTAGCAAATATTGCAAACACACTTAACCCAGAAAAAATTGTTCTTGGTGGAGGAGTTTCAAAAGCGGGAGATATTTTACTAGACAGCGTTCGTCAAAACTTTGAGAAATACGCCTTCTCAAGAGTAAAGGAATCAACAAAAATCGCTGTTGCGACACTCGGAAATGATGCAGGTGTTATTGGTGCAGCTTGGTTAATAAGGGATTATGTAAGTAAATAAAATGGGAGGAGCCTCTACAATTATAGTGGAGGTTCTTTTTTTATTTTTAAAAAATGGGACAAAGTTGAAACTATTTTAGGTTTCAAACGTCTATTATTAGGGTAATATGGAGGTCAGTAATTTAACATTCTATAAAACAATTATAATGATGAGTTTGATTTTTCGTTAAAAAAGTATTAAGATTATTTTTGGTTAACTATAATTATACCAAAAAATACCATTGACCAAAGATACAGGAGGTACCAGCTGCATGAACAAGTTGAAATGGTCAAAGTTCCCTTTGATTGCGATTGCAATCGTATTGCTCTGGATAAAAACGTATATCGTTTATAAAACTAGCTTTGATATTAAAATTGAAAACTGGAGACAAGAGTTTATTTTATTTATAAACCCGCTAAGTTTCCTTATGTTTATCTTTGGTATTGGCTTGTTTTTAAAGGGAAAAAGCCAAAACCGATTCATTATTACGACAAGTTTTCTTATGTCGGCCGTTTTGTTTGGTAATGTTGTTTTTTATCGTTTCTTTAATGATTTCTTAACAATACCGGTATTGTTCCAAACAAGTAATATGGCGGACTTAGGAAGTAGTGTGAATGAACTATTAGAATGGAAGGATCTTTTATATTTCACTGATTTCTTTCTTATTGTTGCATTTGTCTTACGGAGACCAACCTTAACTGAACAGAAGAGTCGTAATAAAGTGGTGATAAGTGCGTATTATTTACTTACTGCTGCCATTGCATTTTTTAATTTAGGTTTGGCTGAAGCAGAAAGACCACAACTCCTTACTCGTACATTTGATAGAGAAATGCTTGTTAAAAATATTGGAACATATAATTACCATATTTACGATGCCTTTTTACAGTCCAAATCATCCGCTCAAAGAGCATTAGCAGACGGCAGTGAATTGGTGGATATTGAAAACTATGTTCGAGCGAATTACAAGCGTCCTAGTGATGATATGTTTGGAATTGCCGAAGGAAAAAATGTGATTTTAATTTCAATGGAATCAACTCAAAGCTTTGTCATTAATCAGGAAGTAAATGGCCAAGAAATTACTCCTTTCCTAAATCAATTTATTAAGGAAAGTTATTATTTTGATAACTTCTATCACCAAACCGCACAAGGCAAAACGTCAGATTCTGAGTTTATCGTTGAAAATTCTCTATATGGCTTAAGCCGCGGGGCAGTATTCTTTACTCATTCAGAAAATGAGTATCGAGCGACACCAGAAATTCTAAATGAAAATGGGTATTACACAGCTTCTCTTCATGCTAATAACAAGAGCTTCTGGAATCGTGATTTAATGTATGATTCATTAGGCTATACAAGATTCTATGCCCTAGGTGAGTATGACGTAGATGAGACAAACTCGATTGGTTGGGGACTTAAAGATATTCCTTTCTTCGAACAATCAGTTGATCATTTATTAAATATGCCAAAACCGTTTTACTCGAAATTTATTACTCTAACTAATCACTTCCCATTTGAACTTGGCGAGGAAGATTTGTATATTCAACCTTATGATTCTACTAATAAAACAGTAAATAATTATTTCCCTACGGTCCGTTATCAAGATGAAGCATTAAAACTGTTTATTGAGGATTTAAAGGCAACTGGATTGTACGAGGACTCAATAATCATCCTTTATGGTGATCATTACGGAATATCGGAAAATCATAATAAGACAATGGGTGAGTTTTTAGGAAAAGAAATTACACCGTTAGAGAGTACACAGCTTCAAAGAGTACCATTAATTATTCATATTCCTGGGCAAGAAGGAAAGGTTATTCACAATGTTTCAGGTCAGGTTGATTTAAAGCCTACAATCCTTCACTTACTAGGAATTGATACTAAGCAAAATATTGATTTTGGTTCGGATCTGTTTTCTAAAGACTATACAGAGTTTACAGTGCTTCGTGATGGAAGTTTTATCACGAAGGACTATGTATACACGAAAGGCACATGTTATGACAAATCGACAGGGGAAGCAATTGATTCTGTTGATGCTTGCGAGCCATACATGGAAAAAGCGAAAAATGAGCTAGAGTACTCTGATAAAATTGTTTATGGAGATTTGCTTCGGTTTTACGAAAAATCTGGGAATATCAAAAAAGAGACAAATGAGTGATCAAAGAGAAGCCTACTTTTTGTAGGCTCTTTTTTATAGCTCAGATTTCCCTATTCTTTCTAGGAATCTTTTTTCATCTTCTTCATATGAATCGATAAAGGAAGGAGATGATGGTCTTGAAAGTTAAGGTTCGGACTGGAGACTCATTGGACTATTATAGTCAATTATTTATGTTGCCAATTCATTTGCTGCTAGACGCTAACAAACTGACAAAAGATACGATCCTTGAAAAAGGGCAAACGATACAGATTCCAGGATTTGATCTAGAAACTCGTTGTATCGGCCAGGATGATGCTTTCTGGAGACTAGCTCTTCACTATAATCTTTCCATTGATGCATTATTGTTAGTCAATCAGAAGCGTAATCCAAACAGCTTTGAGCAAGGTGAAGCTGTTAATATTCCAAAGCGAATGATTAAACCAATTATACATGGGCAGACATTTTATGATTCAGCCCAACTTGAAACAGATATTAAAAAGCTTGTTGAAGTGTATCCTTTTGTCTCAACAAGTACCATTGGGCAAAGTGTACGTGGAAATCCAATTCATGAGCTTCGGTTCGGAAAGGGAGATTTAAAAATACACTATAATGCTTCTTTTCATGCGAATGAATGGATTACTACCCCGATTCTCCTACAGTTAGTGAATACCTTTCTATTAGGATTAACCAATCAGAGAACGATCAGAGGAATAGATATTCAGGCCCTTTATAACCGTGTGGATGTTTCTATCGTACCTATGGTGAATCCAGATGGAGTGGATTTGGTTTTACATGGTCCGTTAGAAAGTGAAAGGGATAATTTAAGAACATACAACGGTGGCAGTAGTGATTTTGTAGGTTGGAAAGCAAATATTCGTGGAGTTGATCTAAATAATCAATTTCCGGCAAAATGGGAAATTGAAAAAGAGAGGAAAATACCAAAAGCACCGTCGGCTAGAGATTTCCCTGGTAATGAACCTTTAACAGAACCTGAGGCAATCGCAATGGCTCAACTGGCTAAAGACAGAAATTTTCATCGACTATTGGCCTTTCACACACAAGGAGAAGAGTTTTATTGGGGTTATGAGGGGTTAGAACCTTCGGAGGCACATTCGCTTGCAAACGAGTTTGAACGTGTTAGTGGATACCGTTCTGTACAGTATATTGACAGCCATGCAGGCTATAAGGATTGGTTTATACAAGAGTTTAAAAAGTGCGGGTTTACGTTTGAACTTGGGAAAGGAATCAATCCACTCCCATTATCACAGTATAGAAAGATATACCATGAGATGCTAGGGATTTTTTTAGCTGCCATGTATGTTTAGGAAAGTTTTTACTTGTTCACCGCAATAGAGAAAGGTAAAATGAATTTAATTGTCTTTAAGGAGGAAAAGAATAGTGTTTTCAGTAAAAATTAAACAGGCACTTTATTTCATTCTTTTCCTTCTTTTTGTTGTTCTATTGTTTGGGTGTAGTAAGGAAAGTGTACCAAATAGCTTACCTCAATCATTACATAATAATGAGTTAAAAAAGAAGGAAATACCCCTATCATTTATTGGTGGTGAAGTTATGCTACCAATTAAAGAGATGAAGGGAAGCTTTTCTTCCGCTAGTGGCTGGTTAGATAATCAAACAATATTGTATGTAACCGATACTAGTGAGGGCTCCGCCTTATATTCCTATGACTTAGTGGAAGGTCAGTCGACACTGTTGTATTCGAGTGTCTATCCTATTGTTTCGGTAACTGTTAATCCTAATAGAAGCAGCATACTTATTCATTCCTCACCTAATTCAAGTACGGGATTGGTGACGATTATCTCGTCAAGTGGAAAGATCATCTTGTCTTCAGAGATACCTTCGAATGAATTGGCTATCGAATGGAATGAGTATAATGAAAATCTTTTGCTAATAACGAGCTTTACAGAAGATTGGCAATATCACACCTATACATTAGATATAAGCAATAATACACTTGCTCAAATAACCATCCCTCAACCATTTGCATATTGGAGTAATGTAAACGAAATTCTATATCTTGATTGGCGTACGGATAGTCCATCGCTTTCTGCGCCGTTAAAAAAATATAATATTAATAGTAAAGTAAGTAAGGATGTCTTGAAGGATGTCTATCAGGTAGATGTTTTTCCGAAACACACGCTTACCATAACCATAGACCCTAGTGAGGAATCATCTATAGGAAACTACACATTTTATGACCAGGACTTTCAAGTGAAGTCACGATTGTTGTTGCCGCAGCTGTCGAATTTTTCAGGATGGTCTGTTCCTTTTTATGATTATAACAAGGATTCTCATGCATTCTATACATTTAAGCCAGAATATAGTTCGGAGATTGACACCTACGAAGGGACCTTCGACCTTATAAAGTTTTCAGTCGAGTCTAATGAGGAGCTTGTAGTAATCGAAGACTTAGTAAATGAACCTATCAGCTGCTCCCCTAACGGAACATTATGTCTGTACGGGTACAGCCTAGAGAACCTCCTCCTCCTTGGTGAGAAAAAGGAATTAGGGTTGATAGAAGAATAAAAAAGGACTGTGAAAATTTCTTTTCACAGTCCTTTTTATCGCATCGCTATTTTAGTTAGTGCGTTGCTGGATATCCATGGTGGATCACAGTCATAACTGTAAAGAAACCGAAAACAGCTAAAGTTCCTACAGCAAAAAATAAACCTAGGAAATTTTTGTTTTTTAGTGAACTAAATGCTCCATATGCTGCTAGCAATGTAACTAAAGCAAATATAATGACCAATCCCACTTTGACAGCCCCCTTTATCAAATGGTAAAGACAAATGCCTTTTATCATTTCGTGCATATTCAGTATTCTATGTAACGTAAGTGTTTACATTCGTATTTTATTGTATCGGTTTTTATCCCATTTGTCGAGGTCTAAAAATGACACATTCTTGACGTTAATTCTGTAGAGCAATATTTCTCCTTTCCATAAAACTAGTGTAAAATATTCTTAAGATCTAATGATATGGAGGAAATGTTATGAAATGGGAACAGGTCCCCCTCGGTCCGTTACAAACCAACAGCTATATCGTAACCGAAGGGAATCATTGCCTCGTTATTGACCCGGGGGATGAAGGGAAAAAACTTATTCAATTACTAGAAAAAAGAAAAGTGGTACCACAAGCAATCCTGTTGACACATGCTCATTTTGACCATATTGGAGCAGTGGACATCATTAGAGACCATTATCGTGTACCCGTATACATACATAAGAAAGAAGAAAGCTGGTTAGGAGATCCTTCTTTAAATGGTTCGAAGTTCTTTATGATGCCAGTCTCTACATCAGTAAAGCCAGCAAATATTTTCTTTGAAAAGGAAGAAACAATAACCATTGGAGACTTTACTTTTTCCGTGTTTGAGACGCCTGGACATTCTCCTGGTAGTGTCTCGTTTTACTTTGAGGAAGCAGAATTTGTTATTTCAGGAGATGCGTTGTTTCATCAGAGTATCGGGAGAACAGACCTGCCTGGGGGAAATCATGATCAGCTTCTGAAGAGTATTCATAGTAAACTACTTGTACTTCCCGAGCAAACGTTAGTATTGCCTGGACATGGATACACAACAACTATTGGTGACGAGATGGATTCCAATCCGTTTTTAAATGGTTTTTAACAAATGAAAAGACCCTTCTCATGTGAGTAGGGTCTTTTATAGGGATACTTCCATTCCTTCTTTGGGAGGGATGGTTAATTACTATTACGATATTACAAAATAAATACTGTGTCAATAGAGGATAGTGGGGATATGATAGTGAAGGAAAAGATAAAAGAAATGATCACTTCATCCAAACAACAGCAAATCTCATATGCTGAATATATGTCAGTAGCTTTATATGATAGGGAAAGTGGCTATTATATGAAAGCTGGGGAGAAGGTTGGTCGTCAAGGAGATTTTATTACAACAAGTAACATTGGAAATATTTATGGCCAGCTAATTGCAAGGTGGTACTATAAGCAAGTATCCAAGGGGGTTATCCCTGCTAATGTTTGTGAAATCGGAGCTGGATCAGGAAGATTTGCTCAAGCATTTTTGGAAGAATGGAGTGTATTAACTACCGAACCTATTACATATTTCGTTTTAGAGGCCAGTCCTTTTCATCAGCAACTTATACAAAAAGGGATGGATGATGGGAAAATTAAAATAATTGATAGCTTGAGTAAGCTTAAAGGCTTCCATGGAATGATTTTTTCAAATGAGTTATTCGATGCTCTCCCGGTACATGTTATCGAGAAGAACAAGGGGATCCTTCATGAAGTGATGATTACGGTAGAGAACGAGGACTTAAAGGAGTTTTTAGTACCGCTAGCAAACACGAATGTTCAATCCTATGTGTCAGAATATATGCGAAACTTGCGAGAACACGAGCGAGCAGAAGTACCCGTAGCAATGGTTGAATTCATTAAAGAGGTTTCAAAAATAATTGACTCAGGAATTTTGCTATCTGTTGATTACGGTTATACTGACTCAGAATGGGAAGAACCAGCCCGATCACAAGGTAGCTTAAGGGGATATTCAAAACACACAATAAAAACAAACCTTCTTGCACACCCAGGCGAGATGGATATCACATCACATGTGCAGTGGGATCCATTCATTCGGATTGGAAAAAAGTATGACCTTAACTTAGAACGATTTATGAGGCAAGATGAATTCTTCTTAGAGATTGGTATTTTGGATTTATTGAAAGATCATTATGATCCAAATCCTTTTTCGGAACAAAGTAAACGAAACCGAGCGATTCGGAGTTTAATCACTCCGGGTGGAATGAGTAGCCATTTTCAAGTAGTTGTCCAATCGAAAAATTTATCAAAGGAGTTCTCTATATAATAAAAAGCGATGGATCAATTCCATCGCTTTTTCCCCTTTTTCATGGGGCTTCGTTCCTATTAATGCCCGCCAGCACCTGGTGTCATCATAAATGTTGTCCAGTATGTAAAGCCAACGAAGAACACTGTTAAATAGGCACCGAAAATATAAATATACATACGTTCAGAAAGCTTTAGGTAGCTTAACAGAATGAAAAACCCCGTTTGACCAAAGAATAGCAATGATGTTTGTGGCATATGCCCTAGGTAGAACATAACGGCAAAAATACCTGTCCAAAACCCCATTACTCTAAACATACGATCCATATGATCCCTCCTTTTCACCCTACAAGTCCCTTACCTTACAATATTATAATGTAAACGCTATGAAAAAGTAAACAGGAGTTTGTTTTTTAATTCGTGATTAATGCTTGATAAGCACAAGCATCGCAGCCCTTGATTAAGTTTTGCTTCTCTATAAGCTGGGCGTCATTAAAAAGTGACTCAAACATCCCTTTTAAAAATTCGTGATGTGTTTCACAAATAGCATCTGGATGTTCTGTCGCAATTTCTTTAAATGGACAGTTGAAAATTTGGAAGTATATACGAGTCTGGTCTTCACTCACTTCGAATTCTGGATAGAAGCCAGCCATTGTTGCAGCATTTTTTAACGTATTTAACTTTTGTTCAAACGTAGGGAACTCTCCATAATGAGATCTGGCCATTTCTTGCTCAATCATTTCCTTACCAAATCTTTTCCCGGTCATTCGTAATACTTTATGACCTTCTTCTCCGAGAGAGAGCATGGATTCCATAGTAATTTTAGCTAACATTTGATAGTCTCGGAACGGAAAATTTAACTGAATGACGTCTTCGGACAATCGGTATAACCTACTTGGTCTACCACCTTTGCCTGTTTTTTTTGTTTCCGAGATCAGCATATTCACATCTTCAAGCTTAGAAAGATGTAATCTTGCTACGTTCGGATGAATATTAAAATTGTCTGCAATTTCTTGAACGGTAACTTCCTGATGTCTTTTTGTAATGTACTGATAAATGTAATAACGAGTTGGGTCCGATAATACATTTGTTATTTTCAATGTTTGTTCCATCTTAGCCACACCTCTCGGATCTCCTTAAATTTATTCCATTATAATACAGGCGACGGTAGTAAAAACTGTATTCACTATAAGTTTATAAAATGTTCACAACTTGTTGGCGAAATATTGAACAAATAACTATACAAATGTTATACAAAAGATTAAAATATATTTAACAAAACAATGAAAACACCATCAAAGGCGGGGAAAAGGATGAATGATTTGATATTTTTCACTTATCCAAGTTGTACATCTTGTCGAAAAACGAAGAAGTGGCTGACAGCCAATGCAGTTGCATATGAGGAGAGGCATTTATTTAAAGAAACTCCGACAAGTGAGGAGCTAAAAGAATTACTTTCTCTTACCACAGAGGGATTGGACGAATTGCTTGCCACAAGAAGTCGAATATTTAAAAGTCTTAATCAGGATGTGAATGATCTTACTCTTTCACAGGTAATCAATATGCTCGTTGAAGAACCTAGATTGCTAAAACGACCTATTGTTACTGATGGCAAAAAGTTAGTGGTCGGTTACAATCCAGACGCATTAAAGAGCATCGCGAACAAAAAAATGATAAAAAAAAGTAGCTAACAGTAATAAAAAAGGGAAGACCGCGGTCTTCCCTTTTTTATTTGTTGTCCAGCTACGAAAGCTAGCCCCTCGGGGTCATAAGCCAAATCCCTCCGGAAGGCAGGCCTTCCTCCAAGATCCGTCTTATGCCTGTCGGGGCTGAACAAGCTTTCTCCGCTTTTCTAACTGGGCTAGCTGGATTCGAACCAACGCATGACGGAGTCAAAGTCCGTTGCCTTACCGCTTGGCTATAGCCCATCTTCGTAATAATTAATGATGTAACTAACGTGTTTGTACTAATTATTATGTTTGCTTTGTTGAAAAATATACACACTTTTTCTCCCATCATTTACTATTGAAGTGATACGATAGGTTTATCCAAATGAAAAGGTGGTGTCTAATTGGTTACTTCGATTGAAGAATTAGCCGATCGAATGTTGAAGGATGCTGTTATAAAGCAAGCAACCGATATCCACATTATCCCCCGAAAGCATGACACTCTTGTTCAATTCAGAGTGGCACATCGCCTCGTCACTCGCTACTCGTTCCCTATTGAAGAATGCGAAAGGTTAATCTCCCATTTTAAATTCAGTGCATCCATGGATATTGGGGAAAAAAGACGTCCCCAAAACGGTTCGTATTCGATAGTGGTCGATCATCAGCAAATTGGTTTGCGCCTTTCTACTCTTCCAGGTAACAAGAAAGAAAGTTTAGTTATACGACTGCTCCCCGAACACCAATCAAATCCTTCCTACCAAGTTTCCTTATTCCCTTATATGACAAATAAGCTTCTTGCCTTACTTAAACATGCCCACGGATTAATTATCTTGACTGGTCCAACTGGAAGTGGGAAAACCACAACCTTATACACCTTGCTCGAAAAGAGTACGAATTTATTTGACCGAAATGTGATTGCTTTAGAAGATCCAATTGAAAAGGAAAGTGACGCTGTTTTACAGGTTCAAGTGAATGAAAAAGCTGGAATATCATACGCGGCTGGTTTAAAAGCCATCCTTCGTCATGATCCAGATATTATTATGGTGGGGGAAATTCGGGACAGTGAGACAGCCAAAACGGCCGTGAGAGCCGCGTTAACAGGCCATCTTGTGTTATCAACCATGCACACTCGAGATGCAAAGGGGGCCATTTATCGACTCCTTGAGTTTGGAGTAGATTGGATTGAAATTGAACAAACTCTTGTTGCTGTAACGGCTCAAAGGTTAGTAGAACTTAGTTGTACACTCTGTACAACCGAATGTTCAAGCACTTGTTTTGTTTGTGAGCGTTCAAAGAAAGCATGTGTCTTTGAGATATTAGCTGGTCAACCATTAAGTCATGTCATTAATGAGGCAAGAGGAGAGAAAAGAGTGTATGACTATACGACACTAAGAAAGGTCATATCGAAGGGGATTGCACTCGGTTTTATTAAAGAAACGGAGTATGATCGATGGGTGTTAGACAATGAAATCAAATAAGTGGTTATTAACGGAACAATCCAACTTGCTAAAACATGTGGGAGAATTACTGGATAGGGGGTACTCTCTTGCCGAAGCGTTGGAATCTACTTCTTTGCAGATGGCAGAAGGGAAGAAAATCCAGCTTAATAACAGCATAAAATTACTAAGAGAGGGTTTCGCTTTTTCGTTAGTTATTCAAAAATTAGGATTTCACCAAACCTTAGTTAGCTATGTGTATTTTGCAGAGCAACATGGTGGCCAAGCTTACGCGTATAAAGAAGCAAGTAAATATATGATGAAGCAGCAGAAAGATAAGAAAGAACTAATTAAAGTATTAACTTATCCTCTTATTCTTGTTTTTACTACTATTATCCTATTTGTATTTGTTGATCAATTTCTTTTACCAAAGTTTGTATCTCTCTTTCAATCCATGGGTTTGCCTTCAAACCTCTTTACAAGGGTTATTATCCTTATTGGCTCTACTTTCCCCTTCTTTAGTACTCTCTTAGTCGTAACTCTACTTATTTTTGCTAGTTACTATCTTTTTGCATTCAAAAATTATTCCGCCATGAAACAAAAAAAGATTTTAGTATCCATTCCGTGGTGTGGTCCGTTTTTCCAATTATTAATTACTCACTATTTTTCTGTGCAAATGAGCTATTTGTTAGGTGGGGGGCTTTCAATTTATGAGGCGGTTAGTCTCTTCGAAGGGAATAAGGAAAACAAGTTTGATCAAGAACTAGGAGTTTATTTAAAGCAACATCTATTAAAAGGGACTAGTCTAGAAGAAATCATTAAAAAGCAGACGATATTTGAAGGTGATTTATCAATTATCATACAGCACGGGCAAAAAAATGGCCGGCTTGATCAAGAGCTTCATTTCTTTAGCAACTATTGTATGAATAGATTCCAAGAAAAAGTGAATTATATAATGAAATTTATTCAACCGTCTATTTACCTACTCGTAGGATTATTGGTTATTTCAATGTATTTATCCATCCTACTTCCAATGTTTCATTTAATGGATGGTATATAAATCTTAAGGAGAGAAAAAAATGAAAAAATTCATCCAAAATGAGAAGGCTTTTACACTTATTGAAATGATGATTGTTTTGCTTGTGATTTCAGTATTATTAATCATAGCAGTACCGAATATCAGCAAGCATAACAGCAATATTAAGGAAAAAGGATGTGAAGCTTTTATAAAAATGGTAGAGGCACAGGTTCAGTCCTTTGAAATGGACAAAAATCGTTTGCCAACAGGTTTGGCAGAATTGCAAACAGAAGGGTTTTTACAAGAAAACCAATCGACCTGTCCAAATGGAGATATCGTGACGATCTCGTCTACGGGAGCTGTCACAGCTAATAATGAATAACAATAATGGGTTTACTTTAATTGAATCTATTTTTGTGTTAAGTATGTTTGTTTTGATTGTCTCGTTTTCTTTTCTTTTTGTTCGTCCTCAAATGTTTTTCCTCGATAAACAGCTCTTTTTTTCTCAATTCAAAGACGACCTTTATTATATGCAACAATATGCTATTTCAAATCATACAGTTGTTTCTGTAAATATCCTCCCCCTATCTCATCGATATTACGCTAAGGATCAGAATGGGAAATATATTGTCGATCGAACCTACTCAAACAAGGTGAACATTAGAGAAGGTTCACAAAACTTGTATTTTCGATATAACACCTCTGGAAATATAAATACCTTTGGGACTTTATATATTGACATACAAGAAGAACGGTATAAATTTACGTTTAACATAGGGAAGGGGAGATTTTATGTTGTACAAAACTAATGGCTTTTTCCTTGTTGAACTTTTGCTTTCTCTGTCAATTTGGTTGGTACTAACTTTATTTTTACTACCAATGTTTATTCAGGTGAGCAAGCAGTCACTTAACACCCAATATAGTCGTGAGGCATCAAAGATATTATATGACTCCTTACAGGAAGTAATGTTTACCGGAACTATCAAAGACCCATTAACAGTAGAAAGAAAAGGGAGGTCATTTACTGTGATAAAGGAAGTGTCTAAAAATGAGGTGTGTGTAAGATATGAAAATTCCTTTAAAAAGGAAGTTCTCATATGTGACAGTTTTTAATAATCAGGGATTTACTTTAATAGAGATGTTGGTATCTTTCTCTATTTATTGTATGCTTGCTTCTTTTTTACCCTATATTTTTTCAATTATTTTGAACATGAACCATGTTGCGAACCGCACACAACAACTAGAATTCGAGCTCTTTATTAGTCAGTTAAATACGGAACTTCAAGGTTGTGATTATGTTGAGGTGAAAAACGGGAAGCTTTATATGCAAAGTGTTGGGGAATTGGTCACGTATGAGAAATATGGGCCATATATCCGTCGATTGGTACAATTTCAAGGTCATGAAATAGTTTTGCAAAATATTAATAGTGTTGAGTTCAAACAAAATCAAAAAAGTATCTCAATTCTTGTTATTGGTAACAATAATGTTGTATATGAGGACCAACTGTTTCCTTTCCTTCAGGTGGTGGGAGGTCCATGAATGAAAAGGGGTTTATGTATCCTATTAGTTTATGTATTTTTCTACTAGTCTCTCTATTTTTAACGATTGAGTTTAATCAGTACGTATCGGAAAAAGGGATAGTGGCTTCAGTCAATCAACAAGAAAGACGACAGTATTTATTTTTGCTCACATCAAAGAAGATTTCTGAGGAAATGGCAAGAGGTGTGATTCCGGTAGATGGAATGACAACATATTCAGACACCAAAGTGACGTATACGGTTAAGCAAATTTCTAGCCAACATGTGGAAGTTACTTATTTTCTGATTCAGGGTACTCTTTCTGTTAAAGCGATAGCCCAGTACGAGGTGGGAAGCGGAAAATTAGTAAGATGGTTGTTACCAGTGTAGCTTCCTTTGGGTTTAGTTAACTAGTATTTGGTCATACTGTTAATGACTAAAAGGGAGGAAAAAAACATGAGCGCAGTAAATGATTATGTGAAATACATTACACAAACGATAGTAAAATATATTGATCAACCGAAGGAAGAAAGAAAAAAAATCAGGAAGGAAAAAAAAGAAACGAGAGAAGCATTTGCTTTTCGCTGGTTTGGTATTATTCCATATGTCATTATGATGAACAGAGGAAAGAGAGAGAAATCATTTAAAGGGAATGACAAATGAGTCGTTCCCTTTAAATTGCTTTTTCGGATAAGTAAAAAATACCGCCGTTTATAATCGAAATCTGAACTTTTGGCTCGTATTGCTCCTGTAAGGCTCGTTTTTCATTTTCATAGCTTTCCCCTTTTTCCTCCGCTTCTTCATAAAAATGCTCCAGCAATCTCAAGTCTTTTGACCAGCGTTCTCTAGCCAAGTTTGCCCATGAATGATCTTCTTCAAGAATGTTTGAACGAATCATATTCTGAATTCGTGTTACCCCACTATTCGGCATAATAAGTGGTGATAAGGTAAAAGAGTAATCAGGTATTTTGCGAGCTAATTGTAATCTTATTAGTTCTTCGTGGAAGTTCTCGATTATTTGTCCATTAATTAATTGTAGACCTATCGACCGAAAGACGTCTCTTTTACGGTCACATTGATAGGAGATTTTTACATTCATACCTAACCAAGGGCGCAATGGTACTTGTTGACCCATGGTTGCTTGATGATCTTCATAGAGCCGAATATACCCAGCAAGGTTTTTAGTTGAGTTAAATATTTGATGAAGTCTTGGTGAACCAAAGTGTATGACCTCTCCTTTAATATCGTCAGGTGTCTTTTTTTGATCCGTAATAAGCGTAAGTTCCATAGGGTTTGGAACTCCACCTGTTTTTTCTAAGTAATGCCAATAAAACGGGCGATTCATTAATTCCTTATCTAGTTTAATCGTTAATTGCACAGTTAAATATGAACCGGTATTCGCGAGTATTTCGCATTGGTTAGCAGTAAAGTACTTCACCAAAAAATTATGAATTTCCTGTTGCTGCACGATAATCACCATCCTTTACTTCTTCAGCAAATTGAATCATGGAAGCTAGGTTGTCCATTTTTATTCGCATTTCCCCTTCAGAGGTGGAGTTTCCGAATATATCTGAAAGATGATCCTCAAAGCTACCAAACTCTAAACGAGTAAGAATATCATCGAGATCACCAATCACTTTTTCAAATAAATTAATTTTTTCATGTAGTAGCTTAAGGACATGTTCTTCCACTGTACCTTTAGTTGCAAAATTATAAATCATCACGTCTTTTTCTTGCCCTAGACGATGAATTCTCCCGATACGTTGCTCTAGTCTCATAGGATTCCAAGGCAGATCAAAGTTAATGATATGATTACAGAACTGAAGATTAATTCCTTCTCCTCCTGCTTCGGTTGCAATAAGGACCTGTACATTGTTTTCAAAAAGCTGTCTCATCCAATCTTTTTTACCTCTTTTAAATCCTCCGCGGAAGGGAACGGAGCTGATTCCATTTTGCTTTAGAAACCATTGAAGATAGAGTTGAGTGGCTCGATATTCCGTAAAGATAATGACTTTATCATTTACCTTCTGAATCA
The DNA here is from genome assembly GCF_050971805.1 of Robertmurraya mesotrionivorans. Lineage (NCBI taxonomy): Bacteria > Bacillati > Bacillota > Bacilli > Caryophanales > Bacillaceae > Robertmurraya > Robertmurraya mesotrionivorans. The sequence goes on from NZ_JBPCCH010000001.1 coordinate 452,479, forward strand.
GTTCAAGAGCTTTAACGGCCTTGGAATTCGTATGAACGGCGTTTACCTTCTCGATTAAATATGTGATTTGATCTTGGTATTCCTTTGATGGGTTTTCCTTCTTTTCAAGCATATTTTTTAATGTGAAAAAGACTGCTTCTCTACTACTGCATGCTTCTCTTTGCAGAGTCATGACTGAGAAAGCGGATGTAGTTGTCCAGTCTCCCTCTGACCGTAGTTCAGTAACAGAATCATACAAATCCTGCTCTTCCTTAGTAAGCTCAATAGGGATTGTTTCAACTTGTCTCTTCGTCCATTCAATACCTGTGTCTGCTCGACGATTTCTGATCATCACTTTATTCACAAGCTCTTTTAAATGTTCATTATCGTTAATATCTCGGGAATCCTTCTTATATTTTTCATTAAACACAGATTCATTTCCTAGATGACCAGGTTTTAAGAGAGAGACAAGGTTGAAAATCTCACCAACTCGATTTTGAATTGGGGTTGCTGTTAGAAGTAAGCAGAATTTTTTCTTTAAGCTTTGTACAAATTCATAGTTTTTTGTTTTATTGTTTTTTAATTTATGTGCTTCATCAATAATAATAAGATCATAATCTTGGGAGAGAATGATTTCTCTATGAGGAGCCCGTTTAGCTGTATCAATAGAAGATACGACCACATCACATTGTTCCCAGACATAGCTTTTACGTTGTGAAACTGCCGGAATATAAAACTTACTTGTTAACTCGTATGACCATTGGGTAACGAGGGAGGCGGGAACAAGAATGAGGACTTTTTTTACAAGACCTCTGATCATGTATTCTTTTAAAATGAGTCCTGCTTCGATCGTTTTCCCTAGACCTACTTCATCTGCAAGAATGGCTTTTCCGTTCATGTTTTCAACTACTTGCTTGGCGACTTCTAGCTGATGGGGAAGCGGTGTTAAATTGGGAAGATGTTTGGGAGCTTGTAATCCCTCAAAGTTATCAATAACCGTATGTTTTTCTACCTCTACCGCTAGCTTATATAACTCAAAGTTCCCCCAAGGACCATCATTTGTAATTTTCTCTACCAGCCCCTCCTGCCAAGAGGAATCAAACTCAATCTCTACCGTCATAAAAACAACTCCCTTTTTGATCGATAAATATATTGCCGTATGGGTTTCGAAATGGTAGGATGATAATATCTTAAAAGTTTTGAAATTTGTCACATTATAGTTTATTTTGACGAATGTTCTATAAGTACAGCTTAGTATTATCCAAATTGGGAATTTTTATAATGCGAATGAGAACAAGGGGAGAGACTACTTCAAAGTAGCGCCGAAGGAGCAAGCAAAAATTTGTGAATCTCTCAGGCAAAAGAACTCTTGTTTGACGCAGCTCTGGAGAGCGCTTCATTCATTTGAAGCCACCAAAGGGGACAGCCAAACGGTAAACTTTCAGGTGCCAGGACAGAGACCTTTCTTAAGCAAAGAGGGGGGTCTCTGTCCTTTTTTTATGATTTTATAAGGGGGAAATGATAGTGGCGCAACTAAAAAGAACACCGATTTTTGACGTGTATCAACAGTATGGTGGGAAAACCATTGACTTTGGAGGATGGGAACTGCCTGTTCAATTTTCAAGCATTAAAGAAGAACATGAGGCTGTAAGAACGAAGGCAGGATTGTTCGATGTTTCTCATATGGGAGAAATTGAAGTGAAAGGGACAGACAGTTTGGCATTCCTTCAAAAAATGATGACCAATGATGTATCGAAGCTGCAAATTGGTGGTGCACAATATACTGCTATGTGCTACGAGAATGGTGGTACTGTCGATGATCTTCTAATCTATAAATTGAATGACGACCATTATTTGCTTGTTGTAAATGCTTCAAATATCGAAAAAGACTTTACATGGTTAAACGATTATGTTGAGGGGGATGTAAGGCTTCAAAATCTTTCTGAACAAATGGGCCAGTTAGCTCTTCAAGGGCCACTTGCTGAACAGGTTCTCCAGAGGCTTGTTGAAACAGTTGACCTTTCGACAATTGGATATTTTAAATTCCAAGAGAATGTTTCCATTGGAGGAAAAGAGGCGCTTGTTTCAAGAACTGGGTACACCGGAGAAGATGGCTTTGAGGTGTACTGTAATAGTGAGGATGCGACTTTCCTATGGGAAACAATTCTTGAAGCAGGTAAAGAAGAAGGCGTTCTTCCTTGTGGCTTAGGCGCTCGTGATACCCTTCGCTTCGAGGCTAATTTGGCCCTTTATGGTCAGGAGCTTTCTTCCTCAATTTCTCCGTTAGAGGCTGGTATTGGTTTCGCTGTGAAAGTAAATAAGGAAGAAGATTTTATTGGGAAGCAAGCTTTAAAGCAGCAAAAGGAAGCTGGAGTCCCTCGTAAACTTATAGGAATTGAAATGATTGACCGAGGCATCCCAAGACATGGATATCCGGTGTATGTGGGTGAACAACTAGTAGGAGAAGTAACAACTGGAACACAATCACCTACGTTGAAAAGAAATATTGGCTTAGCGTTAGTTGATTCAGCAGTCGTATCTAGAGAGTCGGAGCTAACAATTGAGATTCGTGGGAAACGCTTGAAGGTGAAAGTGGTACCAACACCATTTTATAAAAGGGAAAAGAAATAAGGGAGGAACAAAAGTCATGAAGCATCGCTACTTACCAATGACAGAAACCGATAAAAAAGCCATGCTAGAAGAGATCGGAATTTCCGATGTACAGGAGCTTTTTAACGATATTCCAGAAAGTGTTCAGTTTAAGGGAGAATATAATATAAAAAAAGCTAAATCGGAGACAGCCTTATTAAAAGAATTAACAATTTTGGCAGCTAAAAATGCCGACTTACGCTCACATACTTCCTTTTTAGGAGCTGGTGTGTATGATCATTACATGCCTGTCATTGTTGACCATGTTCTTTCACGTTCAGAATTTTACACAGCGTATACTCCTTATCAACCTGAAATCTCACAAGGTGAGTTACAGGCGATCTTTGAATTTCAGACAATGATTTGTGAATTAACAGGTATGGACGTAGCTAACTCTTCTATGTACGACGGGGGTACCGCTTTGGCAGAAGCAGCGATGCTAAGCTCTGGTCATACGAAGCGTAAAAAGGTACTTCTCTCTAGTACGGTACATCCAGAAACAAAGGATGTAGTCAAGACGTATGCAAAAGGACAATACGTAGAAGTCGTAGAGATTCCATACAAAGATGGTGTCACTGATTTAGATGCTTTAAAGAGCGAAATGGGTGATGATATTGCAGCGGTTATCGTCCAGTATCCAAACTTCTTTGGAAGAATCGAGCCGATGAAGGAGCTCGAAGAAATCATTCACGCGAACAAAGCAATGTTTGTAGTATCGAGCAATCCTTTGTCCCTTGGTGCATTAACACCTCCGGGAGCGTTTGGTGCTGATATTGTAGCGGGAGATGCACAGCCGTTTGGAATTCCAACTTCATTTGGTGGACCACATTGTGGTTATTTTGCGGTAACGAATAAATTGGTTCGTAAAATTCCTGGTCGCCTAGTTGGTCAAACAAAAGATGATCAAGGAAGAAGAGGATTTGTTTTAACTCTTCAAGCAAGAGAACAACATATCCGTCGTGACAAGGCAACATCTAATATTTGTTCCAACCAAGCGTTGAATGCTTTAGCTGCTTCTGTCGCTATGACTGCCTTAGGGAAAAAAGGAGTCAAGGAAATGGCTGTGAGCAATATCCAAAGAGCCCACTATGCAAAGAAAGCATTTGAAAATAAAGGATTTACAATTGCCTTTAATGGACCGAGTTTTAACGAATTTGTTGTTGTATTAAATAAGCCTGTGAAAGAAGTGAACCAACAGCTTTTACAGGAAGGAATCATTGGAGGTTATGATCTCGGTCGTGATTATCCAGAGTTGAAGAATCACATGCTCGTGGCAGTAACTGAACTACGTACAAAAGAAGAAATAGATCTATTTGTTGATAGAATGGGGGATTATCATGCATAAGGAAGACCAAGCGCTCATTTTTGAATTAAGTACCTCTGGCCGAGTAGGGTATAGTCTCCCAGAGATGGATATCCCTGAGGTAAACTTAGATGATTTAATTCCAGCAGATTATTTGCGAGCTGTTGAACCAAATCTACCCGAGGTTTCTGAGCTTGATATCATGCGACATTACACAGCTCTTTCAAAAAGAAATCATGGCGTTGATTCCGGTTTTTACCCTCTTGGATCTTGTACGATGAAATACAACCCAAAGATCAACGAAAACGTTGCTCGTATGGCTGGTTTTGCTCATCTACATCCACTTCAAGATGAAAGCTCTGTTCAAGGTGCATTAGAGCTTATGTATGATCTTCAGGAGCATCTAATTGAGATTACGGGTATGGATGAAGTGACGTTACAGCCTGCAGCAGGAGCACATGGTGAGTGGACGGGACTTATGCTCATTCGTGCCTTCCATGAAGCAAATGGCGACAAAAATAGAACAAAGGTAATTGTACCAGACTCCGCTCACGGAACAAATCCAGCTTCAGCAACGGTCGCAGGGTTTGAAACAATCACTGTTAAGTCCGATGAAAATGGATTGGTCGATTTAAATGACCTAAGAAGCGTTGTTGGAGAAGACACTGCTGCCTTAATGCTAACCAATCCAAATACTCTTGGTTTATTTGAGGAAAATATTCTGGAAATGGCGCAGATCGTTCACGAAGCTGGTGGAAAGCTTTATTATGATGGAGCAAACCTAAATGCAGTTCTTTCCAAAGCTAGACCAGGAGATATGGGCTTTGATGTTGTCCATTTAAACCTTCATAAAACATTCACTGGTCCACATGGTGGCGGTGGTCCAGGTTCTGGTCCTGTTGGGGTAAAGAAAGATTTAATTCCATTCTTACCAAAGCCAGTCGTTACGAAGAAGGACGGAGTTTTTGTATTGGACTACGATCGTCCACAGTCAATTGGCCGTGTAAAACCGTACTACGGTAATTTTGGGATTAATGTAAGAGCATATACGTATATTCGTACAATGGGTCCTGATGGATTAAAAGCAGTAACTGAATACGCGGTTTTAAATGCGAATTATATGATGAGACGCCTTGAACCATATTTTGATTTACCGTTTGACAGACATTGTAAACATGAGTTCGTACTTAGTGGAAAGAGACAAAAGAAGCTTGGTGTTCGTACACTAGATATCGCGAAGCGCCTGTTGGACTTCGGCTATCACCCACCAACTATTTACTTCCCTCTAAATGTAGAGGAATGCATCATGATTGAGCCAACAGAAACAGAGTCGAAGGAAACTCTAGATGCATTTATCGAAGCAATGATCCAAATTGCAAAGGAAGCAGAAGAGAACCCTGAAATCGTTCAAGAAGCACCACACACAACAGTTGTTGGAAGATTGGATGAAACGACAGCTGCGAGAAAGCCGATTTTAAGGTATCAAGCTTAAATATATGTAGAAACAAGCACGAGATTTCTTGTGCTTGTTTTTTTGAAAACATAAGGATGTGGGATCTACGTTGGAGTTTAGTGCCCGTGATATCCAGATATTAGTGGGATGGGTGAACTAAATTCAAACAAAAAAGGATTCCGCTCTAAAGAGCTAGGAATCCTTTCTTCTTACTTCACTTTAATTTTACCAGACCACTTTTTGAATCCGCCTTCAAGGTGAGAAAGATCTTTATAGCCTTTACGGTAGAGTGTTTGTGCTGCACGGCCACTTCTCATCCCACTTTGGCAATATAGATAAACCGGTTTGTCAGGACGAATTTCTTTCATGCGCATTTTAAATTGCGATAGAGGAATGTTTCTAGCTCCTAAAATATGTCCTGCTTCATACTCATTCGGTTCACGCACATCAATTAGTTGAGCTTTTCGATAGCCTTCACGGAATTGTTGTTCATTCAGTGTTTTTACAATTTTACGTTGGTAGAGCCAAGTAATCACAGAGTAAGCGATAATGGCAACTACTAGTATAAGGATAAAATAAAGAGTATCCATAAAGTTACATGTCTCCTTTCGAACAAGCATCACGCCAAGTTATATTATATCGGTGTTGAGACTTTGGGTAAAGAGGAACAACTTAATTTTTGAGTACATGTTACTTTCATTCACTCGTTTCTTTTGATAAGCTAATAGAGCTAGATTTCAACATTAGAAAAAGAGGTTTCATTATGAACAAAGAAATATGGGGTTTCATTGATTCAGGAGAAGGATCTCCTTCTTTTAATATGGCATTGGATGAAGCATTACTTGATTGGCATAGTAAAGGAGAAATTCCACCAATTATCCGTTTTTATGGCTGGAATCCGGCTACACTTTCTATAGGATATTTCCAAAAGGTTGAGAAGGAAATAGATCTTGATAAGGTGAAAGAACATCATCTCGGTTTTGTACGTAGACCAACCGGTGGGAGAGGAGTACTTCATGACCAAGAGCTGACCTATAGTGTTATTGTGACAGAAGAACATCCCGACATGCCTAAAACGGTAACAGAAGCATACCGTGTGATTTCTGAAGGAATATTAAAAGGGTTTCAGCTACTAGGGTTAGATGCTTACTTTGCGGTTCCTAAAACAGCAGAGGAAAGAGATTCTCTAAAAAATCCTCGTTCAGCTGTTTGCTTTGATGCTCCAAGCTGGTATGAACTCGTTGTAGAGGGAAGAAAAGTGGCAGGAAGTGCGCAAACAAGACAAAAGGGTGTTATTTTGCAGCATGGTTCGATCCTACTAGATATAGATGAAGATAAGCTGTTTAGTCTTTTTAAATATTCGAACGAAAGAGTAAAAGAACGGATGCAAAAAGCCTTTAAAAACAAGGCTGTGGCCATAAATGAGATTAGTTCAAGAAAAATAGACGTAGAAGAAGCCAAACATGCTTTTAAAGAGGGATTCGAACAAGGGCTAAATATAGAATTGCAACCCTTTGAATTATCGGAAGAGCAGCTAGAATATGTTCATAAACTAGCGCGCGAACGTTATGAAAGTGATGAGTGGAATTTTAAAAGATAAGCGTCGAAATATGTCGCTTTTCTTTTTTTTGTAAAGTTATAGGAAAAAAGCCTATAGTACGTAGGTTTGTCTCATTGTTAGAAAAAGCAAGGAGCGAAATTTGTTAAATTTTATCGCTTTTGCTCGAAAATCTACAAAAATCATCTCTTTTCGCTAGATTCTTAATTTTTTTGAGTTTGACAAATTTGCTGGCGTTTGACCTAAACACAATATATAGTGGTTGTTTTGGAAAAATATATACTATATGTAGACAATATAGTTGATTTCACAATTGGACTGTGGTAATTTAAGAATATTCCTAGCTGCGCTAGATTCTGGATTTCTATTAGTAGTTTTTTACAGAATAGATTAAAAGAAGTATTTGTATATTTTAAAGGAGTTGTGTGTATGTCTGTTGCGTTTAGAAAAAAAATGAATATTGATGTCGAGAGCTTAAACAAGGACATTAGCTTGTTTCCTCAGGTGCATCCAGTAACCCCAGATATGAAGATTACTCATAAAGGGGTATCAAGACTTGTTATGCTTGACCGTTATACATTTAAAGATACGGAAAAGCTAACATTATCGAACGGAGATTTTGTTGTTCTTACAATTAAAGAAGATCCAAAGTTTCCTGCTAGAGGTCTTGGATTTATTCTTGAAATTGATTGGGACCTAAAGATGGCTAAAGTGCTTGTTGATGAGGAGTTTAGAGGTGTTCTAGATGACCCGGAAGAAGCTAGTACAGGAGTTATCAATCGTTCGCTTGATGTCATTGAAAAGCCATTGGAAGTGTTCTATGAGCAAATTGCGAAACGCAACGCAACAGGCTTGGCTTCAGTAGAGAGAACAGAAGAAAAGAAGGCTGAATGGTTCCAGAAGTTTTACCAGGAACTAGTTAACTTAAATTTCATTCCAGCAGGACGAGTTCTTTATGGAGCAGGTGCTGGAACAGAAGTAACATTCTTTAATTGTTATGTTATGCCATTTGTTCAAGATTCTCGTGAAGGAATTTCAGAGCATCGTAAGCAAGTAATGGAAATCATGAGCCGTGGTGGCGGAGTTGGAACGAACGGTTCAACTTTAAGACCTAGAAATACACTTGCTCGTGGAGTAAACGGTAAATCATCTGGTTCAGTATCATGGTTGGATGATATTGCAAAGCTAACTCACTTGGTTGAACAAGGTGGGTCGCGCAGGGGCGCCCAAATGATCATGTTAGCGGACTGGCATCCTGACATTATTGAATTTATTATTTCAAAAATGCAAAACCCAAGAATTCTTCGTTTCTTACTTGAGACAACAAAAGATGAAACGATTAAAAAATATGCGAAAGAAAAACTAAAGTTTTCTCCTCTTACAGAGAGTGAGCGTTCTATGTACCAAGGAATCGCAAATTATAAAACTATTCCAGGTCATGGTGGTTTTTCTGAGAAAAACATTGCAGACGCTGAAGAAAAGCTTGCTACTGGAGGAAATTTCTCCGTTCATAACTCAGAATTCTTAACAGGCGCAAATATTTCTATCTGTTTAACGAAAGAGTTTATGGAAGCAGTTGAAAATGATACTGCGTACGAACTTCGTTTCCCAGATGTGGAAAGCTATAATGCTGAGGAAATGAAGATTTACAACGAAGAGTGGCATAAAGTCGGGGACGTTCGTGAGTGGGAAAAACAAGGCCATAAAGTACGAGTTTACAGAAAGATCCAAGCAAAAGAATTATGGAATCTTATCAATATCTGTGCGACTTACTCAGCAGAGCCTGGTATTTTCTTCATCGACAACGCAAACGACATGACAAATGCAAAAGCATATGGTCAACAAGTAGTTGCTACAAATCCATGTGGAGAACAACCACTAGCACCATATTCCGTGTGTAACCTTGCTGCCGTAAACTTAGCGGAGATGGCAGATAAAGAGACAAAAACGGTTAATTTTGAAAAGTTAAGACAAACGGTCGCTGTAGGCGTTCGTATGCAAGATAACGTTATTGATGCAACTCCTTACTTCCTTGAAGACAATAAGAACCAAGCATTAGGGGAAAGACGTGTAGGACTTGGTGTAATGGGCTTACATGATCTTCTGATCTATTGTGAGACAGAATACGGTTCTGAAGAAGGAAATGTTCTTATTGATAAAGTGTTTGAAACGATTGCAACGACGGCTTATGAAACCTCTGTTGAACTAGCGAAGGAAAAAGGAAGCTTCCCGTTCCTTGTAGGCAATACAGATGTTGAAACGAATCGTCTTCGTCAAGCATTTACGCAAACGGGCTTTATGCAAAAGATGCCTGAGCATGTGAGAGAAGCTATTCTAGAAAACGGAATCCGTAATTCCCACTTGCTAACAGTAGCTCCTACAGGATCTACTGGAACAATGGTAGGTGTATCAACGGGTCTTGAGCCTTACTTCTCGTTCTCATACTTCCGCAGTGGACGTCTTGGGAAGTTTATTGAAGTAAAGGCAGATATTGTACAAGATTATCTTGACCGTCATCCGGAAGCGGATGCTGACCAATTACCAAGCTGGTTCGTGTCAGCGATGGAGCTTTCACCTGAAGCGCATGCGGATGTACAATGTGTCATCCAAAGATGGATTGATAGTTCAATCAGTAAAACGGTAAATGCACCAAAAGGATATAGCGTTGAGCAGGTAGAAAAGGTGTATGAGCGTCTATACCGCGGTGGAGCAAAGGGTGGTACCGTTTATGTGGATGGATCACGTGATAGCCAGGTATTAACACTGAAGGCAGAAGAAAATACGGCTGATGAGTTTGAGCCAAATGTGGAAAAAGCACATGTGGTATTAGTTGATACAATTACGGATCTTCGTTCAACAGATGTGACCATTGGTTCTGAAGTTGGAAATACTTGTCCTGTATGTCGTAAAGGAAAAGTAAAAGAAATCGGTGGCTGTAACACTTGTACAAACTGTAACGCACAGTTAAAGTGTGGTCTATAATTTGAGTCAAAGAGGATGGAAATAATTGTTCCATCCTCTTTTTTCGTTTCTTTATTTTTTTGTTCATACTACCTGTATAACTAGGTTGATGAAATGAGGGAAAAAAATGAAGCCGTTCGTTCCACAGCTTGTTTATATAGAACCAGGTGCACTAGAGTATGAACTCGGTAAAGAATTGAAACAAAAATTTGAAGATATGGGCCTTGAAATAAGAGAAACAACTTCACATAATCAAATTCGTGGAATTCCTGGAGACAATGAGCTTCAGCAATACCGTAATGCAAAGTCCACATTAGTTGTTGGTGTAAGAAGAACATTAAAATTTGATACATCTAAGCCATCAGCAGAATACGCCATTCCTTTAGCAACGGGCTGCATGGGGCATTGTCACTACTGTTATTTACAAACCACATTAGGAAGTAAGCCGTATATTCGAACATACGTAAATCTAGAGGATATTTTTAATCAGGCTCAAAAATATATGGATGAACGAGCTCCAGAGATCACTCGATTCGAAGCCGCTTGTACATCAGACATTGTTGGTTTAGATCATTTAACTCATTCCCTAAAGAAAACGATCGAGTTTATCGGTCAAACAGAGTATGGTCAGCTTCGTTTTGTAACGAAATATCATCATGTCGACCATCTGCTAGATGCGAAACATAATGGGAAAACACGATTCCGCTTTAGTGTGAATTCGCGGTATGTTATTAAAAATTTCGAACCGGGAACATCAACATTTGATGAACGTCTTGAAGCCGCTAAGAAGGTCGCGAATGCGGGATATCCACTTGGCTTTATTGTTGCTCCTATTTACCTTCATGACGACTGGAAGGAAGGGTATCAAGAGTTATTTGAGCGTCTAAGTGACTCGTTACAAGGAATTGAGTTACCTAACTTAACCTTTGAATTAATTCAGCACCGATTTACAAAGCCAGCCAAAAAGGTAATTGAAAAGCGCTACCCGAAAACAAAGCTCGAAATGGATGAAGAAAAAAGAAAATACAAATGGGGACGTTACGGAATAGGAAAGTACGTGTATCAAACCGATGAAGCAGCTGAAATGGAGCAAACGATTCGAGGGTATGTAAAAGAGTATTTTCCTAATGCAGAGGTTAGTTATTTTACTTAAAACCCAATATGATAAAAAAATAAAATGATTTAGATTGTCCGCCGTACTATTTCATGAAGCTACTGCTTAAAGATGTATCATATACGTGCATCTAAGGAGTGACTCTCATGTATATTGACGGCGTTTTTTCTGGGGGAGGCATTAAGGGGATAGCCTTAGTTGGTGCCTATGAAGCAATTGAAAATAGAGGCTTTCGATTTAAAAGAGTGGCAGGAACGAGTGCAGGCTCAATTATTGCGTCGTTAATTGCTGCAGGTTATACGAGCAAAGAGGTTTATGAGCTTATAAATGAATTGGATTTAAAAACGTTTTTAGATACTCGTCCTTCTTATCTACCCTTTCGAGTGGCTAAATGGATTCTGCTTTATTGGAGACTTGGTATTTACAAGGGACAGAAACTTGAAGAGTGGCTTGCTGAAAAGCTTGCACAAAAAGGTGTTCGATCATTTGCAGACCTAGAACCTCAAGCTTTAAGAGTTGTCGCTTCGGATTTATCAAATGGCAGATTAATTATCCTCCCAGATGATTTGCCGTACTATGGAATTAATCCAAATTCATTTTCAGTTGCGAAAGCGATCCGAATGAGCTGTAGCTTACCGTATTTCTTTGAACCTGTTAAAATCAAGCATGACCATACGACAAGTACAGTTGTTGATGGTGGAGTTCTTAGTAATTTCCCCATGTGGCTATTTGATAGTGAGAATGTAAAGAAGGTCAGACCCGTATTAGGAATCAAACTGTCTCATAGTATTCAGGATCGACCGAATAAACAAATTACCAACGCAATTAAACTATACGAGGCGCTGTTTGAGACAATGAAGGATGCTCATGACTCGAGGTATATTTCAAGAAAGCATGAAAAAAATATCATCTTTATCCCTACAGAAGGGGTATTAACAACGGAGTTTGAATTGACCGAGGAAAAAAAGCAAATCCTTTTCGATTTAGGGAAGGAAAGAGCTTCCCAATTCTTTTCAAAGTGGAGTTATTAAAAAGAAAACCGAGCGTCTAAAACGATGCTCGGTTTTTCTTTTTACCTTTTCGCCCTTCAATGACCGTTAAATGTGTGGCTGATTTGGATTTATTCGCATGCTTTTTTAACGAAGTAATGGAGCCACTTTTGGCTGAAGGTTTCCGACCCTCTTTTTGTAAATGCTTCTTCTTTGAACGCTTAGCAGCTTTGCGGAACGCATGCTGTTCTTTTTTGTCGGGACTTCCCTTATAAAAATGTCGAACCAAAAAGTACAGAATGACTCCGACAATTGCAAACACAAAAATACTTTTAAAAAATTCACTAGGATTGACCATAAGTCTAGAAACTACTCCAATAGCAGCTAAAGTAACTAAACAAACGATAAAAATAAGCGAAGTTCGATTTTTCATGAAAGCCACCTCCCTAAAAGCATGATTAGCATTTTTTTCCGCTTTTAAACTAGCTGCTCTGACAATTACACAATTTCCACCCATTGTTCGTTAACGATGATGAGGAGATTGGGCTTGCACATATTAATGGTGAGGTTGTTATTGTATAAAACGTTTTAAAGGTATTAATTAATTTATGCAACTTTCCACGATATTGGAACACCGTTTTTACATTTGGTTAATAAAATCTTATCTTATATTTATTCTACTAGAAAAGGAAAAAAACCTCTATCATGTAGACTTAAATTGACAGAAATCAAATTATTTTTATTTATAAGTAAGGAAAGAAATACCGTGGGACATAATACAAATGGAGGTGGTTTTAATGGCAGAAAACGAGGGGAAATATGAGCAAGAACAGCATGAAAAACCATTATCATTTATGGCTATGGTCATTATCACAGGGTTTGTAGGAGGAATGCTATGGAGTGGTCTTGCATTTATTGCATGGTATTTTAACTTCACTGAGATTCATCCAAGGGTTATCCTAGAGCCATGGGCGATCGGCGCATGGAAGAAACAATGGCTTGGTACAGTCATTTCGATTATTCTTCTCGGAGTTATTTCAATCGGAGTTGCCATTATGTATTACATAGCGCTCAGACGTTTTAAGAGTATATTTATTAGCATGGGCTTTGGACTTGTGTTACTGGCATTGGTATTGTTCGTACTTAACCCAATCTTCCCTGGAATTCCTCCATTTAGAAAGATGGAGTTAAATACATTAATTACTACAGCTTGTTTTTATATTTTATATGGGACGTTTATCGGTTATTCGATTTCCTATGAGGAACATGAGATGAAGAGAATAAAAAAGGCAAACCATGAACCTCCTTTCTCTCCAGACTAGTGTAACGAAAAAAGGATGTGTTAGAATGTTCTTATTGAGCATTCTTTTTTCGTTTAACTGATTAAGAATACGAAAGGGAGAGAATGATGGGAAAATTAAATAAATTAAGAGCTGAGATAGAAAAGTTAAATGTTGATGGCATCCTTATTACAAGTAGTTTTAATCGTCGCTATATGTCTAACTTCACTGGGTCAGCAGGCGTTGTCCTCATTAGTAAAGACCGTGCACAATTTATTACTGACTTTCGTTACGTCGAGCAAGCAGAAAAGCAATGTGTAGGCTTCGAAATCGTAAAGCATAACGGTACCATACCTGAGGAAGTAGCAGTACAAGTTAAAGAGCTTGGAATCACTAGACTAGGCTTTGAACAAGAACATGTTACATATTCTTCTTATCAATCCTATAAAGAAGCTTTGCAATCAGAACTAGTACCATTATCAGGCGTTATCGAAAAGTTGCGCTTGATAAAGACTGACGCAGAGATTAAGATATTAAAGGAAGCAGCAAAGATTGCAGATGCTGCGTTTACACATATTTTAGGCTTTATTCGTCCTGGCATAACAGAGTTAGAGGTTTCGAATGAGCTTGAGTTCTTTATGAGAAAAAGAGGTGCAACTTCATCATCTTTTGATATAATTGTTGCTTCGGGAATTCGATCTGCACTTCCTCATGGAGTGGCTAGTGAAAAAGTGATTGAAGCAGGTGATTTTGTAACACTTGACTTTGGGGCATATTATAAAGGCTACGTATCCGACATTACAAGAACTGTATCAGTTGGAGAACCTGATGATAAGCTAAAGGAAATTTACAATATTGTTTTACAAGCGCAATTACTCGGGATGGAAGGAATCAAACCAGGAATGACGGGAAAAGAAGCCGACGCATTGACAAGAAATCATATTTCTTCCCATGGGTATGGTGAATATTTTGGTCATTCAACGGGACATGGTATTGGTCTGGAAGTGCATGAAGGACCTGCACTATCAGTAAGATCAAATCTTGTTCTTGAAGAAGGAATGATTGTAACTGTTGAACCTGGTATATATATTCCAGGGCTTGGCGGTGTTCGTATTGAAGATGATACGATTATTACGAAGGATGGAAATGAATCCCTCACTTACTCTACAAAAGAACTTATTATTCTTTAATGCATCTTATTAGGAGGATTTATTAATGATTTCAGTAAACGATTTTCGTACAGGTTTAACAATTGAAGTAGATGGCGGCTTATGGCGCGTAATGGATTTCCAACACGTTAAGCCTGGTAAAGGTGCGGCATTTGTTCGTTCGAAGCTTCGTAACCTGCGTACAGGAGCGGTTCAAGAGAAGACATTCCGTGCGGGTGAGAAGGTAGCAAAAGCGCAAATCGATAACCGTAAAATGCAGTATCTATACGCAAACGGAGAGCAACATGTATTCATGGACGTGGAGTCATATGATCAAATCGAGCTTCCAGCAACAGCAATTGAGTACGAACTAAAGTTTTTGAAAGAAAACATGGAAGTTCATATCATGATGTATCAAGGTGAAACACTAGGAGTTGAACTTCCTAATACTGTTGAGCTTGAAGTTGTTGAAACAGAGCCAGGGATCAAAGGTGACACAGCATCTGGCGGAACAAAACCTGCTATTTTAGAAACGGGTCTATCTGTTCAAGTACCTTTCTTTATTAACCAAGGTGATCGTTTAATCATTAACACAACAGAAGCTTCATACGTTTCAAGAGCTTAATAATGCACTTACAATTGCGAATAAAAAAGACACTCGAGTGAGTGTCTTTTTTATATTACGAAGTAAATTGGAAGACAGCCGTAATGGTTGCCTTTACTTGTAGTAAACCTGGTTCTATCGTTGTACTTACTCCTTTTACCATAGGCATCGTAGTATAAAGTGGCTCAGGGATCGTTACAGCACTGCCTCCTTCAATAATGAGTATAGGAGGATGATTGAGTTGAACACGTATGGCTTGAGCAATCGCTGCAGCCTTCTGTGTCGCATCATGAACGGCAAGAGTGAGTGCTTGTTGTTCTTGAGTTAATCTATTCTTTGCTGAAAAATTAATCGCTAGTATACTGTTTGCTCCACTTTCTATTGCTTTATCAACGACCATGCCAATTTGATCCATATTGGATAATGTAACTGTTAAACGATGCTCTACTTTATAATTTCTAAACGTTTGCACACCATCAACAAAGTCGTATTGAGGGAAAATGGAATAATCAGATGTTCTAATTTTTTCCCTTGGAATTTGCAGGGAAAGCAAAGCATCCACAACAGCAGAACTCACTTGTGCATTTTCTCGCTGTGCGGGTACAAGTTCCTTATTCTCCGTGATAATCCCAATAATGACATCGGCTTGGTCTGGCTGTATATCAACTGTTCCTTCCCCTATCACCCTAATTTCATTTGTACTAGTTGCTCTAGCAGGATAATGGTTCCATACTCGCGTGTAATCTTGATACATATCAACTCCTCCTTTTTTCAATACTTCTCCTTTGTAAAATGTATGCAGTCTAAGTAATAAGATTCTACTCTCAATTATAGAATTCAGGAGTCATAATGTGGCCAAGCAGGCATACAAATGAATTAATGAGAAAGGTTGTGAGGACAGGAGGAAAGGTTATGGAAGACGTTATTGGTATGTTACCTAAAGCAATTGCCAATCAAATGAATCAACTGTCTCCCTTTCAATTAAATGATATGGAAGAAATTCGAATCAGAATTGGTCGCCCATTGGAGATCACCTGTGGGGGAAAACCAATCTTTTTATCTTATACGGTAAAAGCAGAAGATGCGATACAACTGCTGAATAAGATCAGTCATTTTTCTATCTATACATTAGAGGAAGAATTAAAAAGAGGATATGTTACGGTGGCAGGCGGCCATCGGGTGGGCCTTGCTGGGAAAGTTATTTTGGATGCGGGCAAGGTGAAAGCAATTACAGATGTTTCCTCTTTTAACTTCCGTATAGCAAAAGAGAAAATCGGGATTAGTCATAGTCTCCTCCCGTTTCTATATGAAGGAGACTGGTTGCATACCATGATCATTGGTCCGCCACAGACAGGAAAGACAACGTTAATAAGAGATTTAGCGAGAGTGATTTCAACAGGTACAAAAACGATCCCGGCAGCCAAGGTAGGAATTGTTGATGAGCGATCTGAGATTGCTGGAAGTATAAATGGTGTTCCTCAGCTGACATTTGGACCGAGAGTGGATGTATTAGATTCTTGTCCAAAAGCGGAAGGGATGATGATGATGATTCGCTCTATGAGCCCTGATGTGCTAGTTGTAGATGAAATTGGTAGGGAAGAGGATGGCGAGGCTATTTTAGAAGCAGTTCATGCAGGGATCTCGCTTTTAACGACGACACATGGCCATTCGTACGCAGATATTGTTAAAAGACCCACATTAACACCGATCATCAAGAGTGGAATATTTCAAAGATTCATCGAATTAAGCCGATTAGAAGGGCCAGGCACGATACTTTCTGTGAAGGATCAAAATGGTAGGGAAATTGTCAGAAAAGTGAGTGTGACATAAATGATAAAGTTAATCGGAGCCGTTTTTATTATCATTGCTACTACTTGGACGGGCTTTGAAGCCTCTAGGCACTTAACAGAAAGGCCTCGACAGCTAAGACAATTAAAGTCAGCGTTACAATCACTTGAGGCTGAGATCATGTATGGTCATACCCCTCTTCATGAAGCATCTAGAAGATTAGCTTCACAGCTTTCCAAGCCTCTTTCTTGGTTTTTTGAATCCTTTTCGAAGAAACTAACCAACTCTGAAACTACGGTAAAAGATGCGTGGGAGGAAAGTCTTCAAGAGGTTTGGAAGCTCACAGCGTTAAAACAAGGAGAATATGAGATTATGAAGCAATTTGGTGAGACACTTGGGAGACATGATCGTTTCTCGCAACAAAAACAAATTCGTTTGGCGTTAACCCATCTAGAGCGTGAAGAAGCGGATGCGTATGACAAGCAATCGAGATATGAAAAAATGATGAAAAGCTTAGGATTTCTATCAGGATTACTTCTAGTTATTCTACTGATGTAAAAAATCGAATGTGGTCTTAGGAGGAAAATCGAATGGGTTTAGAAGTAGATATTATTTTTAAAATAGCTGGAGTAGGTATTGTAGTTGCATTTTTACACACAATTCTCGATCAAGTCGGAAAGAAAGAGTACGCTCAGTGGGTAACTTTATTTGGCTTTATTTATATATTGTTTATGGTTGCTTCTATTGTGGATGAATTATTTCAAAAAATCAAATCAGTGTTCCTATTCCAAGGGTAAAGGAGGGTTTGACGATTGAAATTTTACAAATAGTTGGGTTTGCACTTATTGCTACCTTTTTAGCTCTTGTAGTAAAGGAGCAAAAACCAAATTTCGCCTTTTTGCTAATCGTATTTGTTGGATGTTCCATCTTTCTCTATTTAATCGATCAAATCTACGCGATAATCCATATGCTTGAAAAAATAGCGATAAATGCAAATGTAAATATCATTTACGTAGAAACCATTCTGAAAATCATCGGAATTGCTTATATCGCGGAGTTTGCTTCTCAAATTACAAAGGATGCGGGACAAGCTGCAATTGCCTCGAAAATTGAGATGGCTGGGAAAATACTAATACTTGCCATGGCGATTCCCATTTTGACTGTACTGATAGAAACAATCATTGCATTAATCCCAAATTAGTTGAGCCACTGAACAGAATAAAAGAAGGTGAAAAAGTTGAAGCAACTGATTTTCAAAACAATCTCTCTCTTATTTCTCATCCTATTTGTGTCTGCCCCAATAAGTAAGGCGGAGACAAACGACGAAACTCAATCTTCTTCACAGTCAGTCCTAAATCCTGAACAAATGATGGAGGAACAGCTTGAAGCTTTAGATATTGATGAAATGAAGGTGTTTTGGGAAAAGATTACGACAGAATACGGAGGGTTTCTCCCGGAAAGTCAAAAGGGAAGCCTATACGATTTTATTAAAGGGGACAAGCAATTTTCCTTAAAAGAGTGGACGAATGGAATAATTAAATTTATATTTCACGAATTTGTTGTGAATGGAAAGCTTCTTGGCACCCTTATATTACTTACCGTGTTCTCAATGTTCTTGCAAACACTACAAAACTCATTTGAAAAGAGCACAGTTAGTAAAGTAGCGTATGCGATTGTATTTATGGTGTTAATTATTATCGCGCTAAATAGTTTTCATATAGCCATCCAGTATACAAATGATACGATAACAACTATGATTTCCTTCATCTTAGCGCTTATACCGCTTCTTCTTGCATTAATCGCCTCGTCGGGGGGACTTGTATCTGCAGCCTTTTTCCATCCAGTGATTTTATTCCTCATGAATAGCAGTGGAATGTTCATACAATATGTTGTTTTACCACTTCTGTTTTTAGGAGCAGTACTAAGCATTGTGAGTATTTTATCAGAGCATCACAAAGTTACTCAATTAGGCAACCTGTTAAGAAATTGGAGCATTGGATTACTCGGGATCTTCCTTACCGTTTTCCTTGGTGTTCTAAGTGTACAAGGAGCTTCGGCAGCTGTGACAGATGGGATTACGATTCGAACAGCGAAATTCATTACCGGTAATTTCATCCCTGTTATTGGACGAATGTTTACAGATGCCACTGACACGGTGATTAGTGCTTCTCTTTTACTGAAAAATACCGTTGGAATTGCAGGGGTTGCCATATTACTACTAATTGTCGCTTTTCCAGCAATCAAGATATTAATGATTGCCTTTATTTATAAGTTTGCAGCAGCCGTTTTACAGCCTCTAGGAGGAGGACCAGTTATCGCTTGTTTAGAAATCATTAGTAAAAGTATTGTTTTCGTGTTTGCTGCTTTAGCTATCGTATCTATGATGTTTTTTTTAAGTTTAACCGTTGTCATAGCAGCAGGAAACCTTACGATGATGGTTCGTTAGGAGGGGTGAAATGGATTTTCTAAAAGATTGGATCACAAATATTATCCTTTTCGTCTTGCTGGCAACAGTTGTTGATATGCTGCTTCCGAATTCGAATATGCAAAAATACACCAGGATGGTTACTGGATTATTGCTAATAGCTATTATTCTTTCACCCGTTCTGAAAATATTATCTAGTGATTTCGAGGCGAGCCTCTCCTCCATCACGGAAGTGGACTCCATATCAGAAAAAAATATAGAAAATTCAATAGAATTGAAGAAAAAAGAAATACAAGCCTCTTTTGATGCATATGCTTTAGAAGAAGTGGCTGTCCAATTAAAAAAGGACGTTGAAGAGGAGTTGATGGAACAGTACGGTTTAGAGATTGCTAGTATCGATTTATCAATGGATGAAACGAGCAGCGCGACCTTCCCAGACAATCTACAAGAGATATCTGTTACGTTACGAGAATCAACAACGGAGGATGTAGTAGAAGTCGTACAAATGGTTGATATTGATACGAACTCACCTCTTCCATCTAATTCGGAAAGTGAACAAAACGAGGAACTGTCTTCACTTCTCTCTGAAAAATGGGATGTAAACAAAGACGCTGTTGAAGTCTTCATAGAAGGGGGGAACAAATAAGTGGAAAATGATACAGAAAAAGATAAAGAACCTAACAATGATAAAGGGCCAATTACATTCCTAAAAAAACTATTTAGTAAAGATAGCCCTCCTGAGAAAAAGTCTAGTAAATATCAATACTTTTTAATCGTCTTATTAATTGGAGCCGCCATTATGTTAGCAAGCAATTTGCTAATAAATCCAAATCCAAGTCCTTCAGCTGTGGAAACGGGAGCAAATGCCGAGGAATCAAGCGAAGACGTCGAAACATTTGGACAGAAAAAAATTGATGGGAATGAAATCATTGCCGCCTATGAAGATCATTATGAGAATCAATTAAAGGAAACACTTGAGGGGATTGTCGGCGTTGGAGAAGTGATTGTAGCAGTAAATGTCGACGCGACTGAGAAAAAAATACTAGAAAAAAATGTGGTTGTTCAGTCCCAAAAAACCGAAGAGGTTGACCGTGAGGGTGGGCAAAGAACAGTCGAAGACCAATCAAAGGATGAACAGTTAGTGATTATCCGAGATGGGGAAAAAGAGGTTCCTATTGTAATAGAAACGAAGAAGCCTGCCATTCGCGGTGTCATCGTAATTGCAAAGGGAGCTGATAATATACAGGTGAAAAAATGGATACTCGAATCGGTAACAAAACTATTAGATGTGCCGGTTCACCGAGTGTCTGTTATGCCAAAAAAATAAGAGGGGGATTTATAGATGTTATTGAAAAAACAAACGGTTTGGTTATTAACAATGCTTAGCTTAGTTGTTGTATTATCGGTATATTATATTACTTCTCCAGAACAGCAAATGAACAATATGGCAACGGTAGAAAAAGAGGCAGAGGAAGATTCAACGGTAAGTGGCGAAAATAAAACAGAATCTGGGGAGACAGTAATCTCTAGTACTGCTAGCGATGAAATGTTTGAAGCATTACGCTTAGAGCTAGATGAAGAGAGAAGTAAATTAAAAGAAGAGCTAGAAACGACAGTTGCATCAACTGATCTTCCAACGGAAGACATTAATGCAGCCCTTGATAAAATCAAAGAATTAAATGATGTTACTCAAAAAGAAGCATATCTTGAAACGATGATTGTAGCAATGGATTATGATGACGCTTTAGTAAGAGTGACTGATGACGAGGTTCGTGTCACTGTCAAAGCAAAGAGCCACTCTCCAGCAGCAGCGAATGAAATCTTAAAGTTAGTTCGTTCTGAATTAGGCGGATTAAAGCCAGTTGTACAATTCCAAGTTAGTAAATAATCAGAAAACGGAAAGCCAAGGTGCTTTCCGTTTTTTAATCTACCACCGCCTGGGAGACAAGCAACCCAAATAACTACAACTTTAGTCGTAGAAGGTAAATATGTATGAAAAATTTAAAAAAATCTTATATTTCAAAAATGAAAACGTGTTCTTTTGTCGAATATGTATATAGAGGAATAAAGGTTGAACTTCTATGAGGTCTTATCGTATGATATTAGTATCTAGTGCTAAAAAGTAAATTAGAGGTGAGTATGATGTTAAAGGTTCAAGAAATTAGAGAAATAATAAAACTTGTAGATCAATCAAGTCTAGATGAATTTGTTTATGAATACGAAGGTGCAAAAATTAAAATGAAAAAGAATGCGGCTCTGGGAACAGTGACTGTAAAGGAACAAGTTACACCAGCGCCTGTAGTCGTTGCTGAAAGAACACCAGCACCAGTGGCTGCTGTAGAGGTAAAGCAAGAGGAGCAAATCGCACCTCAAGCACAACCAGCACAAACACCTGCTGCTGATACTTCAAACTTACATAAAATCACTTCACCGATGGTTGGGACTTTCTACCAATCGCCTTCACCTGATGCTGATGTGTATGTTAAGGTTGGCTCAAAGGTTTCAAGTGATTCAGTGGTTTGTATCGTAGAAGCAATGAAGTTATTTAATGAAATTGAAGCTGAAGTTAACGGAGAAATTGTAGAAATACTTGTAAAAGACGGACAGTTAGTGGAGTATGGTCAACCGTTATTTTTAGTGAAGCCAGAGTAAGGAGCTGTCTGCTATGATAAAAAAGTTATTAATTGCGAATCGAGGAGAAATAGCCGTTCGTATTATACGAGCTTGTCGTGAGCTTGGGATTGAATCTGTTGCTGTATATTCTGAAGCGGACCGTGAATCTTTACATGTTCAGCTTGCAGACGAAGCATATTGCATTGGGCCAACTGCATCAAAGGACAGCTACTTAAATTTTACTAATATCATTAGTGTAGCTAAGCTCACAAGCTGTGACGCGATCCATCCTGGTTATGGTTTTTTAGCTGAAAATGCTGACTTTGCTGATCTTTGTAGAGATGTGAATATCACATTTGTTGGACCATCTCCTGAAGCTATCTCTAAGATGGGGACAAAGGACGTCGCACGTGAAACAATGAAACAAGCAGGCGTTCCCATTGTTCCAGGATCCCAAGGAATCATTAAAGACGATGAAGAAGCAATCGAATTGGCAAATAAAATTGGTTACCCTGTTATAATAAAAGCGACTGCTGGTGGGGGCGGAAAAGGGATTCGTGTGGCCCGAACGGAACAGGAGCTAATCAAAGGGATTAATATTACTCAACAAGAAGCATTAACTGCTTTTGGTAACCCTGGTGTGTATATCGAAAAGTTTATTGAAGAGTTCCGACATGTTGAGATTCAAGTTCTTGCTGATAATCATGGTCATGCCATCCATTTAGGGGAAAGAGATTGCTCCATCCAAAGAAGACTTCAAAAGCTTCTTGAGGAAACGCCATCCCCAGCCTTAGACGGAGAAGTAAGACATGAGATGGGAACCGCAGCCGTTAAGGCAGCACTAGCGGTTGATTATTCCGGTGCAGGGACAGTAGAATTTATTTATGATTATCAAAATCGTAAGTTTTACTTTATGGAAATGAATACTCGTATCCAAGTAGAACATCCTGTCACAGAGATGGTAACTGGCGTTGACCTTATTAAGGAACAAATTAAAGTGGCATCTGGTGAAAAGCTTAGTTTAACCCAAGAAGAAGTTACTTTTAATGGGTGGGCGATTGAATGCAGAATTAACGCAGAAAATCCAATGAAGAAATTCATGCCTTCACCTGGTAAAATAGAAATGTATCTTCCTCCTGGAGGTTTAGGAGTTCGTGTGGATTCAGCTGCATATCCTGGTTATACGATTCCTCCATACTATGACTCCATGATTGCGAAGCTGATTACGTACGGAAGTACTAGAGAAGAAGCAATCGCACGCATGAAAAGAGCGTTAAGTGAATTTGTCATAGAAGGAATTCATACAACCATTCCATTCCACTTAAAACTCTTAAATCATGAAAAGTTTGTTGAAGGAGACTTTAACACGAAATTTCTTGAAATGTATGATTTAATGGAAACAGGAAAATAAAGTTGGAGGTGCTTTGTATGAGCGAAAATAACATCTTGGAAATGAACCCAGGAAACTCTGGTCTTGGGAAAGTAGAGATTGCACCTGAAGTGATTGAAGTAATTGCTGGTATTGCTGCTTCTGAAGTAGAAGGAGTTTCTCAAATGAGAGGAAACTTTGCATTAGGGGTCGTTGAGCGATTAGGTAAGAAAAATCATGGCAAGGGTGTTAAGGTGGAGCTTGGAGAAGACGGAATTAAAGTTGATGTGTATTGCTTAATGAAGTTTGGTGTTTCCATTCCAACTGTTGCTCAAAAGGTTCAAGATAATATTCGACAAGCGCTTTTGAATATGACTGCACTTGATGCTAAGGAAGTAAACGTGCATATCGTTGGCATTCAGTTTGAAAGTACGAAGCAAGAGGTTGAACAAGAACAAGAGCTGTAATTTACACACTCTAAAGAGTCAAGGACAACAAAAAAGTCTTTGGCTCTTTTTTCTTTTGAGTATTTCATGTATGATGAGTTATTATGCTATGATCATATTGATGATTAGGGTATCTCAACCAATAAAGGAGTTTAGGATAGATGAAAAGAAGAACGGCAAGAGAAAAAGCATTACAAGCATTGTTTCAAATTGATATAAGTGAAGCAGATCCAAAGGAAGCGATTCTTCATGTATTAGAAGAAGAGCGTGGAGATGACTACCTCTCTAATCTAGTTAGTGGGGTTGTGGAACACAAAAATGAGATAGATGAAATGATTAAAGAGCATTTAGAAAAATGGACAATTGAGCGAATTGCACCAGTAGATCGGAATCTGTTAAGACTGGCTGTTTATGAACTTGTATACTTGAAAGAAGAAGTACCTGCAAACGTTGTTATCGATGAAGCGATTGAGATTGCGAAAGTTTTCGGAGACGAGCATGCTAGTCGATTTGTAAACGGAGTTCTCTCGAAAATAAAGCAACAAACAGAAAAGCAGTAATTCCGCTTTTGCTGATAAGGGGGAATGATAATGACAGCTCAAACAATTGATGGGAAAGAAGTTAGTAGAAAAAAGAGAATAGAAATCCAGGCGAACGTTCAGAACCTCAAAAAAGAAGGAGTGGTACCGGGCTTAGCGGTTATTTTAATCGGGAATGATGATGCTTCACGTACATATGTGGCTAACAAGCAGAAAGCCTGTAAGGAGCTTGGAATCTACTCGGAGCTTTCTACATTCGACTCAACTGTTACTCAAGACATATTGATATCTAAAATTTATGAGCTTAATGAGTGTAAAGAAATACATGGGATATTGGTACAGCTTCCACTTCCAGAACACTTGGATGAAGACGAAATCATTAATGCTATTTCACCGATGAAAGACGTTGATGGTTTTCATCCAATTAATGTGGGAAAGATGGTCATAGGACAAGATGCATTGATGCCATGCACCCCCTCGGGTGTGATAGTGATGCTCGAAGATAATGGTATTTCTCTATCTGGAAAGCATGTTGTGATTGTGGGGCGAAGCAATATCGTCGGAAAGCCCCTGGGGCAAATGCTTTTAAACCGTGATGCTACGGTTACTTACTGCCATTCAAAGACTCGTGACTTAGCATCATACACGAATCAAGCAGATATTTTAATTGCCGCTGTAGGGAGAGCTAATTTTATAACTGCCGACTATGTAAAACAAGGGGCAGTAGTCATTGATGTTGGAATAAACAGAAACGAAGAAGGGAAGCTCTGTGGTGATGTTGCTTACCATCAAGTAAAAGACATGGCCTCCTACATTACCCCAGTACCAGGTGGAGTCGGTCCCATGACCATTACCATGCTCATGTATAACACAGTCAAAGCCGCACGAAAAGCTATTCAAGGATAGATTTTCACAAAAAACAGCCCTTTTTTATAGGTAATCCCTTTTCCAAACCATCAAGACGTGACTGAAAAGAGATTTATCCTTATAATTAGATAGGACTGTTTTTTTTTGCGTGATCCATACCTTTGCTGAAAAAGGAGTACTAAATGGAAGAAAAGCAATATGTAACAATAACTGCCTTAACCAAATATATAAAAAGAAAGTTTGACGCCGATCCACATTTACAGGATATGTATGTAAAAGGGGAAATTTCAAACTTTAAACAGCACTCCAGTGGACATATGTACTTTACTTTAAAAGACGAAAAAGCAAGAATCCTGGCTGTCATGTTTTCGAGCTTTAATAAATCCATTAAATTCAGACCAGAAAATGGTATGAAAGTGTTAGTGAAAGGTGATATCACCGTATACGAACAAAGTGGTCAGTATCAAATGTACATAAAAGAGATGCAGCCCGATGGAATCGGCGATCTTTATCTAGCTTTTGAACAGCTAAAAGAAAAACTATTAAAACAAGGTTTATTTTCAAAGGAATATAAAAAACCATTGCCAAAATACCCCCACACTGTTGGGGTAATTACCTCTCCTACGGGAGCAGCGATACGAGATATTCTAACGACCCTTAAAAGGAGATACCCGATTGCTAATATAATGGTCATTCCCGCCCTTGTTCAAGGAGAACAAGGCGCTGCATCCATTGTAAAGGCAATCGAACAAGCAAATCAATCTCAAGAAATTGATGTATTGATTGTTGGCCGCGGTGGGGGATCGATTGAGGAACTATGGTCGTTTAATGAGGAAATAGTGGCGAGGGCCATATTTGCATCTAGGATTCCGATTATCTCTGCTGTTGGTCATGAAACAGACACAACCATTGCTGATTATGTAGCGGATCTTCGAGCACCGACTCCTACGGGTGCGGCAGAGCTTGCTGTTCCGCATATTGATGAATTAATTGAAAGAGTGTTAACAAGACAAACAAGGATTATTCGAAAAATTAAAGAGAAGATAAATGTACAAGCACAGCGATATGATCGTTTGAGTAAATCATACGCCTTTAAGTACCCACAAAGATTGTATGAACAAAAGTTAGAGCAGGTTGATAAGTCAACAGAATTATTACAGAGAGCAGCACAAGCTTTATTTTTAAATAGAAATGAAGGATATATTCGTACCAAACGGAGACTTGAAAGAAATAATTTGAATACGCTTCTTCAAACAGCCGTTATGCAGCAAACAAAGACGGAAAAGGCATTAAATCGTACCTTTGCTAACCTTCTTTTAACTAAGAAAAAAGAACATCAAAGAGTGAATATGGCATTGGATGCATTAAGCCCTTTAAAAATTATGGATCGAGGGTATAGCCTCGTATACAATGAAGACGATCACTTAGTAAAAAGCACGGAACAAATCCGACTTAATGATAATATTAAAATAAAACTTGTAGATGGTTCTATCACTTGTGAAGTGTTAGAGATCGAGGGGAAGGATCAAACAAATGAGTAAAGAAACGAAAATAAGCTTTGAAGAAGCAATGCAGCAACTTGAAGATATCGTTGAACAACTAGAAGAAGGTGATGTACCTCTAGAAGAGGCGATTTCTATTTATAAAAAAGGAATGGAGCTTTCAAAGCTTTGTCACGATAAGCTCCGCAATGTAGAAGAGCAGCTAACAGAAATTCTTACGGAGAATGGGAAGAAGGAAACCTTCTCTATTCAAGAGGAGGAATAATAGTGAAGAAAGTGGGATTTACCTCCTTTTCTAAAAAGTATAAAGAGCTAGTGGAAGCTTATTTAAATGAATCTGTTAGTAAATTAACTGCACCTTCACTAATTAAGGAAGCGATGCTCTACTCGTTAGAAGCAGGTGGCAAACGTATTCGTCCGTTATTATTATTCGCTACATTAGAAGCGTTTGGTAAGAAGGGGGAATTAGGTTTAGAAGCGGCTGCAGCGATAGAAATGATCCATACGTACTCTTTAATTCATGACGATCTTCCGAGCATGGATAACGATGACCTACGAAGAGGAAAACCAACAAATCATAAGGTGTTCGGAGAAGCATATGCTATTCTTGCTGGAGACGCCCTTTTAACGTACAGCTTTCAAGTAATTTCAAGTGCATCTGAACATATACCGGCCGAAGTGAAAATTCAACTTATTACTGAGCTAGCAAAAGCATCAGGGGCAGAAGGAATGGTAGGTGGACAAGTAGCCGATATGGATGGGGAAGGGAAAGACTTAAGTCTTAATGAACTTGAATACATTCATATCCATAAGACAGGGAAGTTACTTGCGTACAGCGTGGTTGCTGGAGCCATGATTGCCGGAGCAAATACTCACCAATTAGAAAAGTTTGCTACATTTGCTCACCATTTAGGTTTAGCCTTTCAAATTAGGGATGATATTCTAGACCTTGAAGGTGATGAAGAAATCATCGGAAAGAAAGTGGGTAGTGACGAACAAAACAATAAGAGCACATATCCATCGTTGCTGACGATGGAGGGGGCAAGGCAATCGTTACTAGAGCATATTTCGCTTGCAAAGGATTCCCTAAATAGTATGGAACTTGAAACGGATATTCTTAAAGAAATCACGGATTTAGTAGCTAACCGAAATCATTAATGAGAGTGTAAACGGAAAACATTTGGAAAAATGTCTATAATACGGTACTCTTAATGTATACAGCAAACGAAAAACCTATGAACAACTAAGAAAAAGATTGGCAACAATTAAGAGATGAAAGTGAGTGGTCCTACTAGTGGATCTGTTATCAATTAAAGACCCTTCCTTTTTAAAAGGGCTTTCTCAACAACAACTACAAGAATTAAGTAACGACATCAGACAATTTTTAATAGAAAAATTATCAGTTACGGGTGGGCATATTGGACCGAACTTAGGAGTAGTAGAGCTGACCATTGCTCTTCATACTTGTTTTTCAAGCCCAAAAGATAAAATTTTATGGGATGTTGGTCACCAATCATATGTCCATAAAATTTTAACAGGTAGAGCAAGTGAGTTTGACACGCTAAGACAATATAAAGGCTTATGTGGATTTCCAAAGATGATTGAAAGTGAACATGATGTATGGGAAACAGGGCATAGTTCTACCTCTTTATCCGCTGCTATGGGAATGGCGATAGCAAGGGATTTAAAAAAGGAGAAATCTTTTGTTGTCCCTGTGATTGGTGATGGTGCATTAACTGGTGGAATGGCACTAGAGGCATTAAATCACATCGGTCATGAAAAGAAGAACCTCATCGTTGTCTTAAATGACAATGAGATGAGCATTGCACCAAATGTAGGAGCACTTCACAGTATCTTAGGGCGATTACGAACGGCTGGGAAATATCACTGGGCGAAAGATGAACTGGAGTATTTGTTGAAGAAAATTCCTGCTGTTGGAGGAAAATTAGCGACAACGGCCGAGAGAATAAAAGATAGCCTGAAGTATTTGTTAGTTTCAGGTATGTTTTTTGAAGAGATGGGCTTTACGTATCTAGGACCAGTAGATGGTCATAATTATGATGAACTATTTGAAAATTTAGCATACGCAAAAAAGACAGAAGGACCGGTTCTTTTACACGTGATCACTAAAAAAGGGAAGGGATATCATCCTGCAGAAAGTGATGTAGTGGGTACTTGGCACGGAACGGGACCGTATAAAATTGAAACAGGAGCTTTTCCAAAACCGGCTGAAACCCCTCCGCCAGCATGGAGTAAATTGGTAAGTGAAACGGTTCGTAGGCTGGCTCGAGAGGATGAGAGAATCGTTGCGATCACCCCTGCGATGCCTGTTGGTTCGAAGCTTGAGGGATTTGCAAGTGAATTTCCTGATCGTATGTTTGATGTGGGAATTGCTGAACAGCATGCTGCGACAGTAGCTGCAGGTCTTGCAACCCAAAAGATGAAGCCGTTTTTAGCCATTTATTCGACTTTCCTACAACGAGCCTATGACCAGGTGGTTCATGATATTTGCCGTCAAAACTTAAATGTTTTTATTGGTATTGATCGTGCAGGGCTTGTAGGTGCTGATGGAGAAACTCATCAAGGAGTGTTTGATATTGCCTTTATGCGACATGTGCCAAACATGGTGCTGATGATGCCTAAAGATGAAAACGAAGGGCAACATATGGTCAATACAGCCTTAAAGTATGATGATGGACCGATTGCCATGAGATTCCCTCGAGGAAATGGAGTGGGAGTTTCATTGGATGAGGAGCTTAAAACGATTCCAATTGGTACTTGGGAAGTATTAAAAGAAGGCGAAGATGTGGCTATTTTAACTTTTGGGACAACGATTCCAATGGCGTTAGAGGCAGCAAATCGTCTTGAACAGCAGGGGATTCGTGTGAAGGTCGTCAATGCTCGATTTATTAAACCGTTAGACCGGAAGATGCTATCAGATCTGTTAGAACGTAAAATGCCTGTATTAACAATCGAAGAAGCCGTCCTTCAAGGTGGATTTGGAAGTTCTATTTTAGAGTTTGCATCTGAAAATCGTTATTTTGATGCAGTGATTGATCGCATGGGGATTCCAGATCAATTTATTGAGCATGGAAGTGTTGATGAGTTATTAAAAGAAATTGATTTTACTGTGGATTCAACGATTCGCAAAGTAATCGAACTTACACAGGTTAAAGGGAAAAAGGGTTCACTACTATGAAAAGTAAAAAAGAAAGAATTGACGTCCTGCTAGTTGAACGAGGGTTAATAGAAACTAGAGAAAAAGCGAAACGAGCGATCATGGCAGGACTCGTATATAGCAATGAAAACCGATTGGATAAACCAGGTGAGAAAATAAGCAGCGATCTTCCGTTAACGATAAAAGGAAATGTCATGCCATATGTAAGTAGGGGTGGCTTAAAGTTAGAAAAAGCACTGAAGGAATTTGACGTACATGTCGAAGGAAAAGTTTTGTTAGATATTGGTGCTTCCACCGGCGGATTTACGGACTGTGCATTACAAAATGGAGCTAAACAATCGTATGCCTTAGATGTCGGATATAATCAGTTAGCATGGAAGCTGAGACAAGATGAACGAGTCATCGTCATGGAACGGACAAATTTTCGTTATGTGACACCTGCTGATCTGTCTGGTGAGATGCCGAATTTTGCTTCAATCGATGTTTCGTTTATATCATTAAAGCTTATTCTCCCTGTGTTAAAAACTCTTTTAGTGCCCAACAGCGATATTATTGCTTTGGTCAAACCACAATTTGAGGCTGGTAGAGAAGAGGTTGGGAAAAAGGGAATCGTAAGGGATCCAAAGGTTCATGAAGCGGTCATAAATAAAATCATAGACCTTTCTTTGTCTCTTGGTTATGATGTCAAAAATCTATCGTTCTCACCAATCACCGGTGGCGATGGCAATATTGAGTTTTTACTCCATTTAGGCTGGGAAGGTGAAAAGGAGCAAGGAAATAACCATCTTTCTAAGAAGCCAAGCCAAATTGTTTCAGAAGCTCATGAAGTATTAAAATCAAAGGGGAATGTAGAAGAATAAGCGTCATGCTTGTTCTTCTTTTTATTGTAGGTATACTTTGACGAGATAAGCAAAAGGATGTATATTTATACATATATACTACAAAAGTTGAAAATATATTACAAAATATTACAGATTTTTTGAAACAATCAGGGGTGAAAACATGAATAAAGGTCAACGTCATATTAAAATTAGAGAAATCATTACGAGCAATGATATTGAGACACAAGATGAATTAGTTGATGAACTAAAGTTTGCTGGATTTAATGTAACACAAGCAACCATTTCGAGAGATATTAAAGAACTACACTTAGTAAAAGTGCCGCTTATGGATGGAAGATACAAATATAGTCTTCCTGCCGATCAACGTTTTAATCCTCTCCAAAAATTAAAGAGAAATTTAATGGATGCTTTCGTTCGAATTGATAGTGCAGGTCACTTACTTGTTATGAAAACATTACCAGGTAATGCCATGGCCATTGGTGCACTGATAGATAACTTAGATTGGGAAGAGATTTTAGGAACGATTTGTGGAGATGATACGATCCTCATTATTTGTAGAAAAGAAGAAGAAACGATTACGATTTCCAATCGATTCCTTGAAATGCTCTAAATAGAGGTGAAACCAGTTGTTAACCGAGTTGTCGATTAAAAACTTTGCAATTATTGAAAACCTAACTGTGTCCTTTACAAAAGGATTGACCGTTTTGACAGGTGAAACAGGAGCAGGTAAATCGATTATAATCGATGCTGTTCATCTTCTTGTCGGGGGAAGAGGTTCGTCAGAATTTGTTCGACATGGGGAAGAAAAAGCTGAAATTGAAGGGCTTTTCCAATTAGAGAGTTTGACGCATCCTAGCTATCAAAAAGCCGAAGAGTTTGGAATAGAGATTGAAGAGGGAATGCTTATTTTAAGAAGAGATATATCACAATCGGGTAAAAGTGTTTGTCGCATAAACGGCAAACTGGTGACGATATCTACCTTGCGTGAAATAGGGTCAACATTAATTGATATTCATGGACAACATGAGCATCAAGAATTAATGGAGGAAGCTAAGCACCAAAAGCTTTTAGACCAATTCGGGGCAAAAGTAATATCAAGACAACTAGAAGAGTATTCGAAATTATATCGAAGCTATGAGCAGACCTCCAAAAGGTTAAAAAGTTTGAGTGAAAATGAACAGAAAATGGCTCATCGTCTGGATCTGATTCAATTTCAATTTGATGAAATTCAAAAAGCGCAGTTAGTAATTAATGAAGATGACCAATTACTTGAAGAAAAGAAACGATTGTCTAATTTTGAAAAGGTTTATGAGGGCCTTTCTAATAGCTATTCTGTGCTTCAAGGAGATCAAAAGGGATTGGATTGGATAGGTCTTTTAATGAGTCATTTAGAAGATGTTTCAAGTGTCGATCATCAATATCAAGAGTTAGCTGATACGGTTTCGACTAGTTACTATGCCTTAGAGGACGTCGCTAGAGAGCTTAGAAGTAAAATGGATAGTCTTGAGTTCAACCCAGAACGGTTGCATGATATTGAAAGTAGACTAAACGAAATCAATCAGCTAAAGAGAAAATATGGAAAAACGATTGAAGAGATCATAGAATACTCAGCTAAAATAGAAGAAGAGATAGAAACATTACAAAATAAAGAAACGCATATCAATGCCTTAAGCAAAGAACTAGCAGCGATAAAGAAAGATTTAGTTCTCGAAGCGAAAGAGTTGACCTCCACACGGTTGCAGTTTGCGGAGAAGCTAACAAAATCGATACACCGTGAATTAAAAGAGCTTTATATGGATAAAACAGTATTTGAAGTACGTTTTCACTCGGATTATGATGTGTTCACTCCTACAGGGTGTGATCAAATTGAATTTTTTATCTCTACAAATCCAGGAGAACCATTAAAGCCTCTATCCAAGGTAGCATCTGGTGGAGAGTTATCGAGAATGATGCTAGCCTTAAAAAGTATTTTCTCTAAACATCAAGGCGTTACTTCCATTATTTTCGATGAAGTGGATACAGGAGTCTCAGGACGTGTAGCACAGGCCATTGCAGAAAAGATTTATAAAGTAGCTGTTTCATCTCAAGTACTTTGTATTTCCCATTTGCCTCAAGTGGCAGCTATGGCTGATACCCATCTTTATATTTCAAAGGTTACCCAAAAAGGAAGAACAAAAACCTCGGTGCAATCATTATCAGAGCCAGATAAGGTAAAAGAAATCGGTCGAATGATATCTGGAGTAGAAATTACCGATTTGACCCGTGAGCATGCGAAAGAATTACTCCATTTAGCTAAGGAAATGAAGGTAACTTGAAAAGCTATCCATAACGGGTAGCTTTTTTATATCGGAAGAGGTTATAAATGCGCCTTAAGCAGGCAAAATTAAAGATGTAGCCATAAAGAAAGAAAAAAGTGTGTGTGGACTAGAAGCGAGGAGAGTGAAAGATGTTGAGGCATGAACTTCTTAGAAAAATAATTGGTGGAATTCTCCTTGTTTCATTAG
Source organism: Robertmurraya mesotrionivorans (assembly GCF_050971805.1). Taxonomy (NCBI): domain Bacteria; kingdom Bacillati; phylum Bacillota; class Bacilli; order Caryophanales; family Bacillaceae; genus Robertmurraya; species Robertmurraya mesotrionivorans. The sequence goes on from NZ_JBPCCH010000001.1 coordinate 485,590, forward strand.
TTGCCATAGGATTTTCGAAACCGTTTCAAGATTACCTTAGTATCCCCAAAAGCATTACCCTGTTTGAAGGTGAAAACCTTATTTTACAAAAATCTACTCCTGTATCTGCTGCCGTCACAGCAAATTCTACTCTTTCTGTTCAACAAGATGATCAAACCGTGTCATTACAAGCAAAGAAATACGGGAAAGATGAAATGCTGCTTGAACTAGCAGGTTTCCCTATTAAAAAGGTCGATGTAGACGTATTAAAGGATTTTAAAGTCATTCCAGGTGGACAGTCTATCGGTGTGAAGCTTAATACGGTAGGAGTCCTTGTCGTTGGTCACCATCAAGTAAATACAGCAGAAGGCAAGAAATCTCCAGGTGAAATTGCAGGAATTAAAGTAGGCGACATTATTACAAAGATTAACGGTCAAAAAATTGAAAAAATGTCAGATGTAGCACCATTTGTTCAAACAGCAGGTCAAAAGGGTGAACCATTAAATATTGAAGTAAGCAGAGAAGATGGCAAAATTGAAACAAAGCTTATGCCATTAAAGGAAGCAGGAGAAGAGAATTTTAAGCTCGGCTTATATATTCGTGACTCGGCAGCTGGTATTGGAACGATGACGTTTTATCATCCGGAATCGAAAAAGTATGGTGCTTTAGGACATGTTATTTCGGACATGGACACAAAAAAGCCTATCGTAGTTGAGGATGGTCAAATTGTTCGCTCAACAGTCACGTCTATTGAAAAAGGAAGCAATGGAGATCCAGGTGAAAAACTTGCCCGTTTCTCTTCCGATAAAGAAGTAATTGGTGACATTCAAAGAAATAGCCCTTTTGGAATATTTGGTAAGCTTTCAAAAGAAATTACCAATGGAGTAATGGATAAAGCACTTCCAATAGCCCTCTCACATCAAGTTAAAGAGGGTCCGGCTAAGATACTAACGGTTGTAGATAATGATCAAGTTAAATTATTTGATATCGAAATTGTAAGCACCATTCCACAAAAGTTTCCGGCTACAAAAGGAATGGTCATTAAGGTAACTGACCCAGAATTACTTGAAAAAACAGGTGGGATTGTTCAAGGGATGAGCGGAAGTCCGATCATACAGGATGATAAAGTGGTTGGAGCCGTAACGCATGTGTTCGTCAACGACCCTACTTCAGGCTATGGTGTTCATATCGAATGGATGCTAAATGAAGCAGGCATCGATATTTACGAAAAACCAAGAGAAAAGGCGAGTTAAGGTGGAGGCTTTACGCCTCTCCTTTTTTTATTCGAAAAATAAAGATTTTTCGACAAAAGTACAGAATAAGTCGAATACGGGCGAAAATCGAAGAAAAATAGAGATTTATACCATTTTTTTAGATTTTTTCAAAAAAGAAAAGGATTTACTGTTGCATTGTCGAATTGGTTAGTAGATTATATATATAGATAATTGTTCAGGTGAGAATATTTTTGAGGAGGAAACATGTAGTGAAAAAGATAAAAGTATGTGTAGTTGATGATAATAGAGAGCTAGTTGGCTTACTGAAGGACTATTTAGTGTCCCAAGAAGATATGGAAGTCGTTGGTGCAGCTCATAATGGTCAAGAATGTTTGGATTTATTAGAAAAAGTGACTCCTGATGTTCTTGTTTTAGATATCATTATGCCACACTTAGACGGGCTAGCGGTTCTTGAAAAGTTGCGTGAAACTCGAAAGTCTCCGATGCCGAACGTTATTATGCTTACAGCATTCGGCCAAGAGGACGTAACTAAGAAAGCGGTAGAACTAGGAGCTTCTTACTTTATCTTAAAACCATTTGATTTAGAAAATTTAGGAAACCATATTCGTCAAGTGAGTGGAAAAACAAGCGCTGTCATGAGATCGTCCTCACCATTAACAACTAGTCCAATGTATCGTCAACAAATGGAATCAAAACCGAAAAATTTAGATGCAAGTATAACTAGCATTATCCATGAAATTGGTGTACCGGCTCATATTAAGGGGTATTTATATTTACGTGAAGCTATTTCTATGGTTTACAACGATATTGAACTGCTTGGATCAATTACAAAGGTATTGTATCCTGATATTGCTAAGAAATATAATACTACGGCTAGCCGTGTAGAACGTGCAATTCGTCATGCCATTGAGGTTGCTTGGAGCCGAGGAAATATCGACAGCATTTCGAGTCTTTTCGGTTATACAGTGAGCATGTCAAAAGCAAAACCTACAAATTCAGAATTTATCGCGATGGTTGCTGATAAGCTTCGTTTAGAGCACAAGGCTTCTTGAAAGAGTTAGAAGAAGAGTAAAGCCATCATTCAGTATTATTATTTATAAGGAAAGTCAAAACCCAATGACAAGTGTTCATTGGGTTTTGTGTGGTTATGGGGATTATTAATAATGATGATGGTTATCTTTATCCTCGTCATCTTTGCATACATGTTTCTGCATTTTAACCTGTTGATTTTGTAGGACCTTTAAAGTCAGTTCAACAACCATTTTTTCTTCGATTTTTGTGAAGGTACCTTCTTCAAATGGTGCACAGATTTCTCCCTCAGGGCCAAAGACCGTTCCCATTTTTCTATTTAGGGCTTCATCCATTTCAATAAAATGACTTGCGATTAATTCACAATACGGTAGCTCGTTGAAAACCTCACCACTAATTTGGTTGTACTCGGATAGGTCAGCTGAAAGCAATTTTTCTTTGGAAGCATATCCATGTGGTAGTGGGGAAGACATGAAATACTCGAACTCAGTCGTTTTAGGACCAGCTTTAAAAGCAGGTTTGTTTAAAAAATCTATTTGAGTGACTGCTTGAAATGGGACATCGACCGTTAAGGAGTGAATGCTTGAAGAGACAAAATCTTTCCCTCCTGCTTTAGGTGTTGCATATTGAATGTTTTTTCTAACAAATCCCTTTAAGAATAGCTTGTTTGTCGGTAGCAATAGACGACATTGTACTAGCTTTAGGTTTTTCTTAATTTTTTTGATTTCTAATACCGGCTCAGGAAACTCAATAATGGAATCAAGGTCAATTTGTACAGTTGTTTCCCCTAATACTACAGGAACTTTCATAAAAGGATACGAATTTACTACCTCTGGTGTTACGGGTGTGTTACTTACCTCTTGTTGAACAGATGATGATTTTACAACTTTCTTTTTTCCGTGAGAATCATGATGCTCAAAAAATGACATGTTAAATTTTCCCCTTTCTGATGCTTGTTATACATGATTAGTGTATGATTCGCTTGTCCGGATGTATGGACTAATGGACAGGTGTTTTAGCCTGTTTATGTTTTGTGCATAACAAAGAAGGAACCATAAAAACAGTTCCTTCTGGTTTAAAGTTTAATTATTTGGTTTTGCCATATCCTAAACTGTTTTTCACAATATAGATCCAATAATAGAATGGAGTTAGTACCCTCTTCTTTTATATTCTTTGTTGTAATAATTTTGGTAGATATGATTTCGAATATAGGCGCTTCATTTTGATAAATCGTTTGTTCAAAGTGAGTGGAAGGTTCTGGTTGTTGGTCATGGTTTATGAAATCATACTGTATTTTTTCATTGCTCAAAGGAATCATTGGAGGGTACGTATATTCTAATTGACATGTTTTTTTCCACGGAATAAGAAGATTTTCTATGTGGATGTTTGAGTTGTTTAGTTTTGTATAGGTGATTTCAGCATGAAGTTTACCGGAAATCCAAAGTCGATTTGCTACTAGGTTTATTTGGTATTCAGGGTGAAGGGTAGTCCAGTTGATGTCTAATATTTTGTTTGTTCTTTCGCTAATTTTAATGGTTTTATTAATCGTAAAGTCAAATTTTGAATGAACGATTTCAACTGGGACTCTTATATAACGGGGGACTGAGTTAGAATTTGAAAGTTGCTCATAAGGGTGATGATTGTTTTCATTCATAAAAATCCCTACTAACATATAATATATTTACTTAAAAATATGATACTGCTCTTATAGTTATCACTTGTTGGGACAAAGTTTTGTTTTTGTATGAAGAAGATTGATCATGTATATTCAAGTAACCATCTTTCATATATACTTAAAGTACTATTATGATTAGGGTGACGGCATTCATGGACCTAATAAACAATGAATATTTTCGACTGGAAGAGGAGAACGGATCTATCTTTATTACTGTCTTACAAAAAGGCTTTTCACTTAATCGATTGGATCAGCTTGTTCGAGAGCATCCGAGAATAGCGATCACAAAATTTGTAGAGTTGAAAACTAGTTTAGAACAGGCAAAAAATGAGAAGATACATGTCGGTGAATGGAAGCCTCTTATTTCTATTTCTATTAGTGAAAATAAGATGATTGCAAAAATGCGCCTTCGCGCAACAGAAGCACAATTACATAGCGAACGTGAAAAACTAACGGCCGACATAATGGAAGCCCTAGATGTCCATGGAATTAAAAATGGAATATTGGAAGCGGAAGTAAAGCAACCACTTGCAAATAAGGAATTAGTCGTAGCAAAAGGTGAACCCGCCCTTAATGGAGCGGATGCAGTTGTGCGGTATTTTCAATTATCTGACCGAAAACCGACGATTCGTGAAGACGGAAAAGTGGATTTCTTTGATTTGCATTTTATTGATGAAGTGAAAGCTGGAGAATGGCTTGGTGAAAAGAAGTCATGTACAGAAGGTGTTCCTGGGAGAAATGTACTGGGAGAGGTTTTGCTTCCGAAAAGAGGGAAGGACAAACCCTTGTTTTATGACCATAAGACAGTTGAAAAGATAGAAAAGGACGAAGTAACCACTTTGAAAGCGCTTGTAGATGGAGTTGTCCAATACAAAGATGGGAAAATTTCTGTTGGGAACCATCTCATCATTAATGGAGATGTTGGAACGGGTACTGGAAACATTCAATTTGATGGAAGCGTCACAATTAACGGCATTGTTTCAGCGGGCTTTAGTGTCAAAGCTACTCAGGATATTTCAATCTTAGGGGAGCTTGGCATAAGTGGGGTCAAAGAAGTGGAATCCGAAAGCGGTGACATTTTTATTAAAGGTGGAGTGTTCGGGAATAACATAACCATTATTAAAGCAGCAAAAAATATATTCTTAAAACATGCTAATGAATGTACTCTAGAAGCTGGTGAGGATATTCATATTGGTTATTATGCGTTAGGCGCAAAGATTAAGGGAAGAAATATTATGGCTAACGAACAAAAGGGTAAAATTATCGGAGGAACCATTGAGGCGAAGGGGAAGGTAAGTGCTGCTGTATTTGGCAATAGGCTAGAAAGGAAGACATTTATTCAAGTTGAAGGATTCAATCGTTTCGAATTAGAACATGAGCTTTCAGAGTTGTTGTTGAGCTATAAAGAAAAAGTGTTCTATGTGGAAGGGCTTAAAAAGCAACTCGAATCGTTTGAAGACTTACAATCGCATCTAAATGAAACACAATTCAAGCAATTTCAACGTTTAAAGACCGTGTATGAGGACGAAATGATTGAAGTGTCCTTTTTAGAGGCACGAAGAAAAAACGTCATGAAGCTTCTTGAGACAAAGGGAGAAGGTCAAGTAAGTATACAAGTTGCAGCGTATCCAGAAACGACACTACAAATCAAAAATAAAAAAAAACATGTTCGAACATTAATAAAAGGTACGATCTACTGTGATAGGAATACACTTTACTCTGAATAATGGAGGTACGAGCATTATGACGGAAGTAATTGCACATCGAGGCTATTCAGCTAAGTTTCCTGAGAATACGATGATAGCATTTCATGAAGCTGAATATGCAAATGCAGATGGAGTAGAGCTAGATGTCCAGCTTTCAAAGGATGGTGAAGTGGTAGTCATTCATGATGAAAAGCTAAACCGCACGACAAGTGGAAAAGGATATGTAAAGGACTTTACACTTCAAGAATTAAAAAATTTGAATGCGGGAGTATTGTTTCCTGATTTAAAAGAAAAACAAACAATTCCTACATTAGAAGAAGTATTCTCTTGGCTAACGACAAATACATTAACCTGCAATGTTGAATTAAAAAATGGTGTGTTTCGTTACGAAGGAATGGAAGAAAAAGTGATACAATTAATTCGTCAATACGATCTCTCAGAACGAATCGTAATTTCTTCGTTTAACCATTACAGTATTGTTGATTGCTATAGACTTGCTCCAGAAATCGAGATTGCCCCTTTGCTATCAGAAGGTCTATATATGCCATGGGTATATGCAGCTTCTATTCAAGCGAAAGGGTTTCATCCCCATTATTTAGCAGTGCCCAATGAGGTGATCGGTCCTTCCTTAGAGTCAGGAATTGCTGTGAGGCCATATACAGTCAATAAAGAAGCTGAGATGGAGAGATTGTTCCAAATCAACTGTACAGCGTTTATAACAGATGATCCAACCATAGCGGTTAAACTTCGGGATAAATATAAAAAAGACAAAGCGTAATCATATTTTTACGCTTTGTCTTTTTTTTGTGTCTGAAATCGAGCTTGTACTTTATTTTTTTTGCGATCTCTGCGAAAGATAAAACCTGCCACGAAAGATAATCCTGCCACAAACAGAAAAAGACCAATCAGAAATTGAAGCCAAAGATATGGAAAGGGTGAAAGAAGGATCCCGAACAGCATATCTCGCATGAGTTTAATACCGTATGCAGCTAAAAAGCCAGGTATTAATAAGATAAGTAACGCAAATATTCTAATCATAGGCAATCCCTTCAAAACGAAAGTGTGGTCTCCTCTGCCATCATAAATTATTCTCCCAATTTGTCAAGATGGAATATTCACATTAAAATAGAGACATGCAATATTTTTCATTATACATATAGAGTAGGTGATTTTTTGCAGACAGTCATGATTGTAGGGGCCGGTAAGGGTGGAACTTCTATATTAAAAATATTAAAAGAAACAGCTATGCTTAATGTCAAAGTGGTGATTGATCATGATTTAGAGGCTGAAGGAATAAAACACGCAAAATCGGAAGGGATCATTACAGATATTGATTGGCGTAAATATATAGAAACAGTTGATATTATTATTGAGGTAACTGGTGATGAAAATGTTTTCCATGAATTAAGAGATGCTCGCTCTAAGAATACGGTTCTTATTCCTGGAAGTGTAGCCTTCCTTGTTACCATGTTAATTGAAGAAAAAGAAAAGTTGCTTGATAAAGTGCAAAATGATGCATATAAGCATGATCTAATTTTTAATTCGACTGACGATGGGATGATTGTAGTAAATAAAGACGGGGTAGTTACCCTTTTTAATAGCAGTGCGGAGAGAATGACAGGAATTAGCCAGAAAGAGGCGATTGGAAAACCAATCGTCGAGGTTATTCCTTCAAGCCAGTTGCCACGTATTTTAAAAACTAGGAAAATTGAAGCGAATCATGAATTGGTATTAACGAATGGAATGCATGTGATAACCACCCGAATCCCAATGATTGATGAAAATAATCAATTAATTGGGGCATTTTCTGTCTTTAAAGATAAAACAGAGTTAATGGACCTGGCGCTTGAAATAACGAATTTAAATGAGATAAGGACCATGCTTCAAGCGATTATTCAGTCTAGTGATGAAGCAATTTCTGTTGTGGACGAAAACGGAAATGGGATTATGATTAACCCTGCTTATACTAGGTTAACAGGATTGACGGAGGAACAAGTCATTGGTCAACCAGCCAATGCTGATATATCAGAAGGCGAAAGTATGCATATGAAAGTACTCCAAACGAGAAGACCGGTAAGAGGAGTAACGATGAGAGTTGGACCAAATAAAAAAGATGTCATTGTCAATGTCGCTCCTATAATCGTTGATGGAAAACTAAAAGGAAGCGTCGGAGTCATTCATGATATGTCCGAAATTCAAAGCTTGAATAAAGAGTTGAGTAGAGCGAGGCAAATTATTCGTACTCTTGAAGCGAAATACTCCTTTGATGATATTATTGGACGTTCGGAGGAAATCCAGCTTTCGATTGAACAAGCAAGACTTGGTGCGAAAACTCCTGCAACGGTATTGCTTCGCGGTGAATCAGGAACGGGAAAGGAGCTCTTTGCGCACGCAATCCATAATGGAAGTGATCGGAAATATAACAAGTTCATCCGTGTAAATTGTGCGGCATTATCAGAAAGTCTGCTTGAGAGTGAACTGTTTGGCTATGAGGAAGGAGCGTTCTCAGGTGCGAAACGTGGGGGCAAAAAAGGGTTATTTGAAGAAGCGAATAATGGAAGTATTTTTCTTGATGAGATTGGTGAGTTGACGGCCAATACACAAGCAAAGCTGTTAAGAGTTTTACAGGAAAATGAAATTACAAGAGTGGGTGGGACCAAATCGATCCCGATTAATGTTCGAGTGATCGCTGCCACGAATGTAAATATTGAGAAAGGCATTGCGAACGGTACTTTTCGGGAAGACTTATATTATCGTCTCAATCGAATGCCTATTCATATTCCTGCTTTGAGATTCAGAAAAGAGGATATTCCTTTGCTTTGCGAAAGGCTCATTCAGAAAATCAATCAAGATTATGGACGAAATGTGGAGGGAATCACTCCGCTCGCAATGAAGCAACTTATGCGTTACGATTGGCCAGGCAATGTTCGAGAATTAGAAAACATTCTTGGAAGGGCAATCATTTTTATGACCAACCATGAAACAGAAATTGATATTATGCACGTTCCTGCTTTAATTAAGGAGCAAGATCAGTTGCCAAAGGTGTCAGCTGAGGATGAAAAAAAGGAATCGCTCGCAGAACTGGTTGAAGAGTTTGAAGCGAAAATAATCGCTCAAACCTTAGCGGAGTTAAAAGGAAATAAAACAGCAGCTGCAAAGAAATTGGGATTATCCGTTCGAAATTTATATTATAAGCTCGATAAATACAATCTTGCCAGAAGTGGCATGCAATAAATTTCACACAATGAAATAATTTGCAGGATAATTCATGCAAAATAAAACGTTTTCATATTTTATTTTTTGGCATGCTTCTTGCATAATGTTATACAGGAGTATCGCAAGTTTGGGTAAAGAGGGGTTGAACTTACATGACATTGGATTTGCTAATTGAAAGAGCAACCCAATATGAAGAAAAGACCGTAGCAGTAGCGGCGGCAGATGATGTAGAGGTTATTGAAGCAGTTATAGAGGCTCTAAGGCTTAGGATAGCTAATTTCTTTCTATATGGAGATAAAGAGCAAATCTTGTCTATACTGAGGGAAAAGGCCCCGGAGCTAGTAAAAAGTGAAAAAATAAAGATTTTTCATACCAACTCAAGTGCTTCTGCTGCTGAACATGCAGTTAAAGCAATTAAATTAAATGAAGCAAATGTACTTATGAAGGGTAATATTCCAACAGCCGCCATCTTAAAGGCAGTACTTAATAAAGACTACGGATTACGAACAGGGAATGTGCTGTCGCATATCTCCGTTTTTGAAGTTGCTGGTTATGACCGTTTTACGATTGTTACCGATGCAGCCATGAACATAAATCCGGATTTAGATACAAAAATTCAAATCGTTAATAATTCGGTAAAACTTGCGAAATCAATCGGGATTGAAACTCCGCGTGTTGCTGTCATTGCAGCAGTAGAGGTCGTAAATCCATCCATGCCAGCAACAATGGATGCAGCGATCTTAACTCAAATGAACCGAAGAGGCCAAATAAAGGATTGCATCATTGATGGACCATTTGGTCTTGATAATGCCATTTCTCTCGAAGCTGCTAAGCAGAAAAAGATTAACAGTGAGGTGGCTGGACGAGCTGATATTTTACTAGTGCCAACTATTGAAGTAGGAAATACACTATATAAATCACTCGTATATTTTGCTGGTGCTAGGGTTGGAGCGATCATCGCCGGAGCAAAAGTACCAATTGTTTTAACATCTAGAGCAGATTCAGCGGAAAGTAAAGTGTATTCACTTGCTCTTGCAATATGTTCTGTTTGTAAATAAAGAAAACACTGTTGGTTGAGGAGGAAGAAGTAAATGGAAATTTTTAAGTATATGGAAACTTATGACTACGAGCAATTGGTGTTTTGCCAAGATAAACAATCTGGATTAAAGGCGATTATCGCTATACATGATACAACATTAGGTCCGGCCTTAGGTGGAACGCGGATGTGGACATACGAGTCAGAAGAAGCTGCGATTGAAGATGCCTTGCGTCTAGCAAAGGGAATGACCTACAAAAATGCAGCGGCTGGATTAAATCTTGGCGGTGGAAAAACAGTTATTATTGGTGATCCGCGTAAAGATAAAAATGAAGAAATGTTCCGTGCGTTCGGTCGATACATTCAAGGATTAAATGGACGCTACATTACAGCGGAAGATGTAGGAACAACGGTTGCAGATATGGATTTAATTCATGAAGAAACGGATTACGTAACGGGTATATCACCGGCATTTGGTTCCTCCGGGAATCCATCACCTGTCACTGCATATGGTGTTTATCGTGGGATGAAAGCTGCTGCAAAGGAAGCGTTCGGCACGGATTCACTTGAAGGAAAAGTTGTTGCCGTACAAGGTGTAGGAAATGTAGCATATAACTTGTGCCGTCATCTTCATGAAGAAGGTGCACAATTAATTGTTACGGATATTAATAAAGAAGCTGTACAAAGGGCTGTTGAGGAATTTGGAGCCAAAGCGGTAGAGCCGAATGAAATTTATAGTGTGGATTGTGATATTTATGCACCATGTGCTCTTGGAGCAGTAATTAATGATAACACGATTCCGCAAATTAAAGCGAAAGTCATTGCAGGAGCTGCAAACAACCAGCTACGTGACCCACGCCATGGTGATATCATTCATGAAATGGGAATTGTTTATGCTCCAGATTACGTGATTAATGCAGGCGGAGTAATTAACGTAGCAGATGAGCTATACGGCTATAATCATGAGAGAGCAATGAAAAAAGTTGAGACGATCTACTCGAATATTGAAAAGGTAATTGAAATTGCAAAACGTGATAGAATTCCGACATATAAAGCGGCTGATCGAATGGCAGAAGAGCGAATCGAAAGAATGCGTAATTCTAGAAGTCAATTCCTACAGAACGGACATCATATTTTAAGTCGACGTTAATGCACTGACAAGGAAAGGCTGAGGATTTCAGCCTCTTGTCTTTTACATAGTAGTATAAGCTTGGATACAATGGAGGTTTACACGTTGCACGAATTAATGAATCGAATTCTTGTGATCAATCCTGGTTCTACATCAACGAAAATCGGAGTATTCGATAATGATCTTTCAATTCTTGAAAAGACCATACGACACGAATCAGACCAGATCAATTCGTTTGACAATATCATTGACCAATATGAATTCAGAAAACAAACGATACTTGAAACGCTTGATATTGAAGGGATAAATATTTCAAAGCTGAGTGCTGTTTGTGGACGTGGTGGCTTACTTCGCCCCATTGAAGGTGGGACGTATGAAGTAAACGATTTGATGCTTTTAGACTTAAAGGCTGGTTATTCAGGGCAACACGCATCAAACCTGGGAGGAATTATTGCCTTTGAAATTGCATCGGGTTTAAATATCCCAGCATTTATTGTCGATCCAGTTGTTGTAGATGAACTTGATCCTATCGCACGTATTTCTGGTTTTCCATTAATTGAACGGAAGAGTATTTTCCATGCACTTAATCAAAAAGCGGTTGCTAGAAGGGTGTCGAAGTCCCTCGGAAAAAGGTATGAGGACCTGAACCTAATTGTGACTCATATGGGTGGAGGAATCACTGTAGGAGTTCATAAAAATGGAAGAGTGATTGATGTGAATAATGGACTGCATGGTGATGGACCATTTAGTCCGGAGCGTGCGGGTACAGTACCAGCAGGTGATTTAATTTCCTTATGTTATTCAGGAGATTTTTATAGAGAAGAAGTTATGAAGAAACTAGTCGGTCAAGGTGGGCTAGTTGGGTATCTTGGTACAAATGATGCGCTAAAAGTAGAAGAAATGATCAGTAAGGGAGATAAGCAGGCAAAGCTTATATACTCAGCGATGGCGTATCAAGTTGCGAAAGAGATTGGAGCAGCGAGTAGTGTATTGGCAGGAAAAGTGGATGCCATTATCCTTACAGGTGGATTGGCATACGGGAAAGGATTTGTTAAAGAAATCAGTGATCGTGTCAATTGGATAGCAGACGTCATGATTGAACCTGGTGAAAATGAGTTACAGGCTCTTGCAGAAGGTGCGTTAAGAGTGTTAAGAGGAGAAGAAGAGGCGAAACAATATCCAAATAGAATAAAAGATACCGTTCATAGCAAGTAACGAGGAGGGTTTTGGTTTGGCAGAAGAATATGATTTAGTCATTTTAGGTGGAGGAACTGGTGGATATGTGGCAGCGATACGTGCGTCACAGCTTGGATTAAAAACGGCAATCGTTGAGAAAGCAAAGTTAGGCGGAACTTGTTTACATAAAGGGTGTATTCCTAGTAAAGCATTACTTCGAAGTGCAGAGGTATATCGTACGACTAAGAAAGCGCAAGATTTTGGCGTAATTGCCTCAAACATTTCATTAGATTTCGGTAAGGTTCAAGATAGAAAGAATAAAATAGTTGAGGGCCTCCATAAAGGGGTTCAACACCTTATGAAACAAGGTAAAATTAGCGTATATGAAGGAACTGGCAGGATCCTAGGTCCCTCTATCTTTTCACCAATGCCGGGTACCATTTCGGTAGAGATGAATAGCGGAGAAGACAACATGATGCTGATACCGAAAAATGTCATTGTCGCAACTGGTTCTCGTCCTCGTACGTTAGAGGGTCTTGAAATCGATGGTTCACAGGTACTTACCTCTGATGAGGCATTGCAACTTACTTCTGTTCCTAAATCGATTATTATTGTTGGCGGCGGTGTGATTGGAATAGAGTGGGCATCGATGCTTTCGGATTTTGGAACAGATGTCACTGTAATAGAGTATAGTGATCGCATTATTCCAACAGAAGATCGCGAAATTTCAAAGGAAATGCAGCGCTTAATGAAGAAAAAAGGAATCAAATTGGTTACCAGTGCAAAAGTCTTACCAGAAACTCTAAAAAAGGAAAACGATGTTTCGATTTCTGCTGATGTAAAAGGAACTATTAAGGAATTTTCAGCCGAGAAGATTTTAGTTTCTGTAGGTCGCCAAGCAAATGTTGAAGGAATTGGACTTGAAAATACGGATATTGAGATAGAAAAAGGAATTATTAAAACAAACTCTTTCTATCAAACAAAGGAATCCCATATTTATGCAATTGGTGATGTCATTGGCGGACTTCAGTTGGCTCATGTAGCTTCACATGAAGGAATTGTTGCGGTTGAGCATATTGTTGGTGAGAAGCCTTCTCCAATTGATTATAGTCTTATTTCTAAGTGTATTTACTCCAATCCTGAGGTAGCAAGTGTAGGATACACAGAGGAAGAAGCGACGGAAAAAGGATTAGAGGTAAAAGTAGGGAAATTCTCCTTCCGAGCCATCGGTAAAGCACTTGTGTATGGTGAATCAGATGGATTTGTAAAAATCATTGCTGATAAGAAAACGGATGATATTTTAGGTGTCCATATGATCGGTCCGCACGTAACAGACATGATTTCAGAGGCAGGGTTAGCTAAAGTGTTGGATGCAACTCCATGGGAAATCGCTCATACGATTCACCCTCATCCTTCGTTATCTGAAGCAATCGGAGAAGCAGCCCTTGCCGTAGATGGGAAAGCTTTACACGGATGAGTGTGTGTCCACTCCATAAATACAAATGTCCACAAAGGGTGTCTGTCACCGTTAAATAGGAGGTTATGATAATGGGTGAAAATCGTCATCTTGAGTTAGGTTTGAGTGATGAAACGGTTTTAGAAATGTATGAAATGATGCTGCTTGCTCGTCGAATTGATGAGAGGATGTGGCTGTTAAATCGCGCGGGTAAAATTCCATTTGTTATTTCGTGTCAAGGTCAAGAGGCAGCTCAAGTCGGTGCAGCATTTGCACTAGATCGTGAGAAGGATTATGTTCTTCCATATTATCGAGATATGGGTGTTGTCTTAACTTTTGGTATGACCGCGAAAGATCTAATGTTGTCAGGTTTTGCTAAGGAAGAGGATCCAAACTCAGGTGGGCGTCAAATGCCTGGTCACTTTGGACAAAAGAAAAACCGGATTGTCACAGGTTCTTCTCCAGTAACTACGCAGGTTCCTCATGCAGTTGGAATTGCCCTTGCTGGTAAAATGGAAAACAAAGATTTAGTGACATTCGTTACGTTTGGAGAAGGCTCATCGAATCAAGGAGACTTTCATGAAGGCGCAAACTTTGCTGGAGTTCATAAACTTCCAGTCATCTTTATGTGTGAAAACAACAAGTATGCGATTTCCGTTCCGATCGAAAAACAACTTGCGTGTGAGAATGTTTCCGATCGAGCCATTGGTTATGGCATGCCAGGTGTAACGGTGGATGGAAACGATCCACTTGAAGTATACAAGGCAGTGAAAGAAGCAGCAGACCGCGGGCGTCGTGGAGAAGGCCCAACATTGGTAGAGACCGTTTCTTACCGATTAACTCCTCACTCCTCTGATGATGATGACCGAAGCTATCGCGGTCAAGAAGAGGTAGCGGAAGCAAAAGCGAAGGATCCAATTCTTACATTTGCTTCTTATCTAACAGAAGTTGGACTCCTAAATGATGATATAGCAAAGGAAATTAATGATCGAATAATGAAACAAGTAAATGAAGCAACCGACTATGCAGAAAATGCACCATATGCAGCTCCTGAAAGTGCATTAAAGCATGTGTACGCTGAGAAGTAAGGGGGAAGAAATCAATGCCTGTAATCTCATATATTGATGCGGTAACTATGGCGATCCGTGAGGAGATGGAGCGCGATTCGAAAGTATTTGTCTTAGGTGAAGACGTTGGTAAAAAGGGCGGTGTGTTTAAAGCAACGCAAGGCTTATATGAGCAATTTGGTGAGGCTCGAGTAATTGACACTCCACTAGCTGAATCAGCCATTGCAGGAGTTGGAATAGGCGCAGCGATGTATGGTATGAGACCAATTGCTGAAATGCAGTTTGCTGATTTTATTATGCCCGCAGTGAACCAAATTATTTCCGAAGCAGCAAGAATCCGTTATCGCTCTAACAATGATTGGAATTGCCCTATTGTAGTGCGTGCTCCGTATGGTGGAGGCGTTCACGGTGCGCTGTACCATTCTCAATCAGTTGAGGCGGTATTTGCCAATCAACCTGGTCTAAAAATTGTTATGCCTTCGACTCCTTATGATGTAAAAGGTCTGTTAAAGGCAGCTATTCGTGATGACGATCCTGTTCTGTTTTTTGAGCATAAGCGTGCCTATCGCTTAATCAAAGGGGAAGTTCCGGCTGATGATTATGTTCTTCCAATCGGTAAGGCAGATGTAAAACGAGAGGGAGAAGACATTACCGTCATTACTTATGGTTTATGTGTTCACTTTGCTCTACAAGCCGCAGAAAAATTAGCAAGTGACGGGATTTCAGCCCATATCCTTGACTTACGTACCGTGTATCCTTTGGATAAAGAGGCGATTATTGAAGCAGCTTCTAAAACAGGAAAGGTCCTGTTAGTGACGGAGGATAACAAGGAAGGCAGCATTATGAGCGAAGTAGCGGCGATCATTGCTGAGAACTGCTTGTTTGATTTAGATGCACCGATTAAGCGCTTAGCGGGCCCTGACATACCAGCTATGCCATACGCACCAACGATGGAAAAGTACTTTATGGTAAATCCAGATAAGGTCGAAAAAGCGATGCGTGAGCTTGCTGAATTTTAATAGGATTAAAGGTTAACAAGGAGGTAATGAATTGGCTATCGAACAAATCAAAATGCCTCAGCTTGGGGAGAGTGTAACAGAAGGAACGATTAGCAAATGGCTCGTTTCAGTTGGGGACACGGTAAACAAATATGATCCTCTAGCAGAGGTAATGACTGATAAAGTAAATGCAGAAGTACCTTCATCCTTCTCAGGAAAGATTGTCGAACTTATTGCTAGCGAAGGAGAAACATTAGAGGTTGGTGCGATTATTTGTACCATCGAAATCGAAGGGCAAGATAGTACACCTCAGGAAACGATAACAAAGAATCAAACAAAGGAAAATGTTCAAAAGCCTGAAGTAATAAGTGATACGCCTAATAAAGCACGCTATTCACCAGCAGTCTTAAAGCTTTCTGGGGAGCATGGAATTGACTTAACACAGGTATCAGGTTCTGGAGCGGGTGGTCGAATTACTCGTAAAGATCTTCTGGCGATCATAGAGTCTGGAGCCGTTCCGACACCTCAACCAAAAGCGGAAGCTGTTCCAACTGCTCCAGCTCCAAAAGCGGTAGAAAAAGCAGCGCCTGCTTCAATTGATGTTCCTGTAACAGCCGGGGATATAGAAATTCCGGTTTCAGGTGTTAGAAAAGCAATTGCGGCTAATATGTTACGCTCCAAGCATGAGGCACCACATGCCTGGACGATGGTTGAAGTCGATGTGACGAATTTAGTTGCATACAGAAACTCCATCAAATCGGAGTTTAAGGCAAAAGAAGGGTTTAACTTAACATTCTTTGCTTTCTTTGTAAAAGCAGTCGCTCAAAGCCTAAAGGAATTCCCGCAAATGAACTCTATGTGGGCAGGAGATAAAATCATCCAGAAGAAGGATATTAATATTTCCATAGCTGTTGCAACAGAGGATGCTTTGTATGTTCCAGTTATTAAGCACGCGGATGAAAAGACCATTAAAGGGGTTGCGAGAGAAATTACTGAACTAGCGTCTAAAGTGAGAGCTGGAAAATTAACAAGTGCTGATATGCAAGGTGGTACGTTCACTGTTAACAACACCGGTTCGTTTGGATCAGTTCAATCCATGGGAATTATTAATTACCCACAAGCAGCCATACTACAGGTAGAATCCATCGTTAAACGTCCGGTTGTCATGGATGGAGGTATGATTGCTGTAAGAGACATGGTTAATCTTTGTCTATCGCTAGATCATCGCGTTCTTGATGGACTTGTGTGCGGAAGATTCTTAAAACGGGTGAAAGATATCCTTGAGGCTACCACAAAAGAAAATACATCTATCTACTAATACAAAAAAGCCGTTGTCTATGAGACAGCGGTTTTTCTCCTTTGCAATTATTCCCATGTGTACTACAATAAGGGTAAGATCAATAATTTTGAATTTTACCTCAATTTATCTTTCGGAGGGAGGGGAGCCGTGGCAAATTTGACACGGCATACAATGCAAATAAAAGATATGAAACATGCGTCATTCCCACTTTGGCAAGAAGAGGACTGGACCGAAAAAAGTGAACAGTCACTGAAAGGAAAAAAGGTAGAACATTTAATAAAACATACATACGAACAGATAAAAATGAAACCGCTTTATTTTAAAAAAGAACAACACTGTTCTCAATTTCCTGGTGTCCCAGATTATCGAAGAGGAATTGATTCGTATTCGGGCGAGAAGCAACCATGGAGAATAGCTCAGACCATTCACGCGTCTACCGTAAATGAGCTAAAAGACAAGATGGAAGCTGCAATCAAAGGCGGACAGTCCGCTGTTTCTTTCTCTGTTCAAGAGGATATCTCCTATCAATCTATATTTGAAGCGTTTACGGACCGTTTCCCAGTTTGCGTTCATGCAAAGAAACGTCACCAATCCAAACTCCTTTCAGAGCTCGCTAGCGTCAAAGAGAGAAGTGATATACAAGGCTTTATCGCAACGGATCCGTTAGCCCAATTGGCTTCAGATGGCTATTTAGAAGAGCCAGTGAACGATTTGTATGATGAATTAGCAAAAAATATTCAATTTGCCTCACAAAAATTCCCAGAACTAAAAACAATTCTTGTCGACACAACTCCCTATCATAATGGGGGGGCTAACGCCGTCCAAGAGATTGCGATTTCTCTTGCAACTGCCGTATTCCACCTAGAAGAACTCTCAAATCGAAACATACCGATCGAAACAATACTATCTAAATATATTTTTCACTTCTCAGTAGGAGCCAATTTCTTTATGGAAATTGCTAAGTTAAGAGCAGCCCGTATGCTTTGGAGTGAAATCGTAAAAGCATACGGAGGAAGTACCGAAAATCAAAAGATGGTCATATCAGCACAAACATCAAGCTTTACAAAAACAGTGTATGATCCATATGTGAATCTTCTTCGTTCTAGTAATGAAGCATTTGCTGCAGTCATCGGAGGGGTTCAATATTTGCATGTAAGTCCATTTAATGAGCTCGAAGGGAACGGAGCAGAGTTCTCAGAGCGAATTGCTCGAAATACTCAACTTATTCTAAAAGAAGAAGCGCTTATTTGTAAAACACATGATCCAGCTGGAGGTTCATGGTATATAGAAGAACTAACTGACGAGATTTCCAAGAAGGCTTGGGAGCTGTTTTTACAAATCGATGATAATGGCGGTATGCTATCCTCCCTTGTTGATGGTGACATCCAAACACAAATCTCTAAAGTATTGGATAATAGAAAGAATGATAGTTTCACAAGGAAACAATCGATTGTCGGCACCAATATGTACGCAAATTTGGAAGATCAGCCATTAAAATTATGCATGCAGCAAAAAACAACACCTGAAGCAGTAGCCATCAAGATACCCGAGCTAAAGCAATCTAGACTTTCAGAACCCTATGAAACCCTTAGAAGGCTTTCTGAAAAACTAGAACGGCAACCAGTGGTGGGGATAATTTGTATAGGTGGGTTAAAACAGTTTAAACCACAAGCAGATTTTATTGCGGGCTTTCTTGCACCAGGTGGAATTGCTACAGAAAAAAGCGAGGGAACTGACAGTTGGGAACAAATTCAGAAATATATTGAAAGTAGTAACCATTCAACTTACTGCTTGTGTGGAGCGTTTGGAGAATATGAAGAATTGGGGCTTTCCATCGTGAAAGAATTTCATACGAATTATCCGGAAAAACGACTATATTTGGCAGGGCTTCCTGAACAAAAGGATGTATGGCTTCAAACAGGTGTAACGGACTTTTTTCATCGACAAAGTAACTGCTATGATTCTCTATCGAGTCTCTTGACTGAAATGGAGGAAACCACTCATGCTTAATAAACCCAATTTTCGTCAAATAAAGATTTCGTCCTTTAAGGAAGAAAAGAGTAACCGAGAAAAAGAAGAAATAACTGACTCCATAGAGGATTTATCTTTCGAAACAAATGAACAAATCAAAGTAAAATCTCTATATACGAGAGAAGACCGCGATCATTTAGCGCATCTTGGAGATTTACCTGGTTTGCCCCCCTTTACAAGAGGACCATATCCTACGATGTATGTTAATAGGCCTTGGACGGTAAGACAGTATGCAGGCTTTTCTACCGCAGAGGAAAGTAATGCATTTTATCGTAGAAATTTAGCAATGGGGCAAAAGGGATTGTCAGTAGCGTTTGATTTAGCCACCCATAGAGGCTATGACTCTGACCATCCACGCGTCGTAGGTGATGTAGGAAAAGCAGGTGTTGCTATAGATTCTGTACTCGATATGAAAACCTTGTTTGATGGCATTCCTCTTGACCAGATGTCTGTCTCAATGACAATGAATGGAGCCGTTTTGCCAATTATGGCCTTTTACATTGTAACGGCTGAGGAGCAAGGGGTGCGTAAGGAACAGTTATCTGGGACGATTCAAAATGATATTTTAAAAGAATATATGGTTCGTAATACATATATTTATCCACCAGAAATGTCGATGAAAATTATCGCTGATATTTTTTCGTATACTTCTAAGTATATGCCGAAATTCAATAGCATTAGTATTTCAGGATATCATATGCAGGAGGCGGGAGCACCAGCTGATATTGAGCTTGCTTACACACTAGCAGACGGACTCGAATATGTTCGAACAGGTCTAAAAGCGGGTATTGATATTGATTCCTTTGCCCACAGATTATCGTTTTTTTGGGCGATTGGTATGAATTATTTCATGGAAGTAGCTAAGATGAGGGCAGGGCGTTATATTTGGGCAAAGATGATGAAGTCGTTTTCTCCTCAAAGTGAAAAATCTATGGTCTTACGTACCCATTCCCAAACATCTGGATGGAGCTTAACGGAACAGGATCCGTTTAATAATGTGACTCGCACACTTATCGAAGCGCATGCAGCAGCGATGGGCCATACTCAATCTCTTCACACAAATGCACTAGATGAAGCTATTGCCCTTCCAACTGATTTTTCTGCTAGAATTGCTCGTAATACGCAGTTATTTCTTCAGGAAGAAACCGGAATCACGAATGTGATTGACCCTTGGGGTGGATCGTATTATGTTGAAGCACTAACAGATGAGTTGATTAAACGTGCGTGGGAGCATATTGAAGAGATTGAAGAGCTAGGTGGAATGGCAAAAGCAATTGAAACGGGATTGCCAAAAATGAAGATTGAAGAAGCGGCAGCTAAGCGCCAAGCCAAAATTGACTCTGGTGAGGAAACAATCATCGGTGTCAATCGGTACCGAGTTGATAAAGAAGAAGATATTGAGATTTTAGACATAGATAATACGGCTGTAAGATTAAAGCAAATTGAAAAACTGGCATATGTAAAAGCAAATAGAGACGAGCTAGAAGTAAAGCGAACTCTAGAAGCATTAACAAAAGGGGCACAGACAGGCGAAGGAAACCTCCTTGAACTTGCGGTAAACGCAGCTAGGGCTCGTGCAACAATCGGGGAAATTTCAGATGCGGTGGAAGCTGTTGCAGGAAGACACAAAGCGATTATCCGCTCAATTAGTGGAGTATATAGCTCTGCGTACTCGAATGAAGAGGAAATGAAAGAAGTTCAGCGTATGACAGAGGAATTTCTAGAAAATGAAGGACGCCGGCCAAGAATCCTTATAGCCAAGATGGGACAGGACGGTCACGACAGGGGAGCAAAAGTGATATCAACGGCCTTTGCTGATTTAGGATTTGATGTGGATATTGGACCGTTATTCCAAACGCCAAAAGAGACCGCTTTACAAGCGATCGAAAATGATGTTCACGTGATTGGAATAAGCTCACTTGCTGCCGGCCATAAAACACTGCTTCCACAACTAATGAAAGAATTAAAGGACTTAGGTCGGGATGATATTTTAGTGGTAATCGGTGGAGTAATCCCTGCTCAAGATTATGACTATTTATATGATCAAGGGGCTGCCGCAATTTTTGGACCTGGGACTGTCATTCCAGTAGCCGCTCAAAAGGTGGTAAGAGCTATCTACGAGCGATTAGGCTATGAGGAAGTGGAAAAGTAATGAAAGATAATCATTTAGAGAATAGCTTTTCTTCTGCAAAACGATTTCACAAAAAAGTAAATAATGCACCAACGGTTGAGGAGCTTTGTTCAGGACTAAGGAACGGAAATCGCTCTATGCTCGCTCAAGCGATCACATTAATCGAAAGCAATGCCGACCACCACTTTAAAAAGGCGCAGGAACTTCTTCAACAAATTCTTCCCTTCTCAGGTAAATCAGTGCGAATTGGCATTACAGGTGTACCAGGAGCGGGAAAAAGTACCTTTATCGACTCATTTGGGATGTACTTATGTGAGCAAGGCATTAAGGTAGCTGTTCTAGCCGTTGATCCAAGCTCTAAGCGTAGTGGAGGAAGTATTTTAGGGGACAAAACGAGAATGGAACATCTATCTAGGACAGAGTTGGCCTTTATTCGTCCCTCTCCCACGGGAGGAAAGCTAGGTGGCGTACATCGAAAAACAAAGGAGTCTATTGCTCTTTGTGAAGCCGCAGGTTATGAAGTGATTATTGTTGAAACAGTTGGTGTGGGACAAAGTGAAGTAGTGGTAAGAGACATGGTAGACTTCTTTATGCTCCTTGTTTTAACAGGTGCTGGTGACGAGCTGCAAGGGATGAAAAAGGGAATCATGGAGCTTGCCGACGCCATTGTCGTAAATAAAGCGGATGGTAAAAATGAAGCTGCTGCACGAAAAACAAGGGATGAATATAATCAAATTCTGCATTTCCTTCAACCCTCAACTACTAATTGGGAAACGAGAGCGCATGTATGCTCAAGCTTATATAATAAAGGAATTAAGGAAATTTGGCAGACAATTGAACAATTTATCCATGAAACGACCCAATCAGGAGAGTTTGAGGAGCGAAGAAGAAAACAAACAAAGGATTGGATGCACGCCTTAATCACGGACCAGCTTCAGTTACAGTTTTACGCTCACGAAAAAATAAAAGAATTGCTTCCTCATCTTGAAAGAGCTGTTGTTGATGGTGATCAGACGGTTACCTCTGCAGTAGACCTTCTATTCAAATATTTTTATGAAAAAAAATAAAAAAAGGAAGGTCACACATACGGTGACCTTCATCTAAGGAGTAGGGGTATGATCTAGCTGTGCTTATATCATACCCTTTTTTCATTACCCTAAACCTTTCTGATTGTATATTTGTATCTCATATTGGTATATTGAATATATAATATTGAAATACTGGAGGGATCTTTTCGTGAATATGGATTTTAATTTATTTATGAACGATGTGGTTCGACAAGCGCGACAAGAAATTGTTGCTGCTGGATATACAGAATTAAAGACGTCAGAAGATGTGGATGCTGCGCTTTCCAAGTCAGGTACAACACTTGTAATGGTAAACTCAGTATGTGGCTGTGCAGGTGGAATTGCTCGTCCAGCTGCGATGTATTCTGTTCACTACGATAAAAAGCCTGATCAATTAGTAACGGTTTTTGCTGGTCAAGATAAAGAAGCAACAGCAACAGCACGTTCTTATTTTACTGATTATCCACCATCTTCTCCATCTTTTGCTTTATTAAAAGACGGAAAAATTTTAACAATGGTTGAACGCCATGAAATTGAAGGACATGAACCAATGGCAGTTGTACAAAAGTTACAAGAAGCATTCGATAAATATTGTGAAGAAGTGTAACCTCAGGTCTCTGAGGTTTTTCTTTTTGAATCTTCATCGGTTAACAGTTGAATTGAAAGCGTCATCAAGGGTAAGGTAACTAATGGGAAATTAACATATAGGAGTAAAATATAAAATGGAATTTAAAATTGGTTACCGAACGGTAAAGACCGCGTTGGGAGCAGCTGCTTCCATTATGATTGCTCAGGCTTTTGGCCTTTCGAGTTTTACATCTGCGGGTATCCTTACCATCCTTTGCATTCAAGTAACAAAGAAGAAAAGTGTACGTGCTTCCTGGGAACGGTTTTTAGCTTGCATGGTGGCAATGGTTTTTTCAATCATTATTTTTGAAGGAATTGCTTTCCATCCCGTCATGATCGGACTTTTATTATTATTATTCATTCCTACAGCGGTAATGGTTGGAGCAAGTGATGGGATTGTGTCGAGCACGGTTATTATTCTGCATTTATACTCAGCTGGACATATTACAAAGAGTTTATTATTGAATGAATTAGGCTTAATTATTATTGGAATTGGTGTGGCCTTAATTATGAACTTGTATATGCCAAGTTTAGAAAATAAGCTGATTGATTATCAAAAGAAAATAGAAGAGAACTTCAAAGCCATCTTTGACGAAATTATCTTATATTTAAAGAATAATAAAACGGATTGGGATGGCCATGAAATCCCTGAAACAGCGTCGCTTATTGATGAGGCAAAGACCCTAGCCTTTCGTGATGTAGAAAACCATTTCCTCCGAAACGAGAACTTATATTATCACTATTTTAAAATGAGAGAGAAGCAATTTGAAATTATTGAAAGAGTTTTGCCTCTTGTTAGTTCCATTTCTCTTACCGTCGAACAGGGAGAGATGATTGCGGAATTCATTGAAGATCTCTCAAATAATATCCACCCGGGGAACACAGCGGATATTTATATTGAAAAATTAGAGAGAATGAGAGTGGAATTTCAGAAAATGGAGCTTCCTCGAACACGTGAGGAATTTGAGACTCGGGCGGCTCTTTTGCACTTTACAAAGGAAATGGAGCAATATTTAACGATTAAAAAGGACTTTGTTGGAATGAAAAAACCAAAAGCGAATAAAAGGAAGAAGATGCTACAAACTACTAAGGAGAAATAATACGGAAGGTGAACATATGGTATCCTTTCTTTTAGCCTTACTTCTAGCATTTACTTCAAATCCTATTTGGCCATTAGGAGAAAATCCTCTTCCGGGGGATCCCTTTTTAATTGTCAATAAAGCTACAAATGAAGTAGCTTTAATTAATGAGAATCGAGTTCAGACAGTGGTAAAAGCTGCAACAGGCAAAACGGAGGAGTTAACGCCTGAAGGATTATTCACGATAACGGTTAAGGCAAAAAATCCATATTATCGAAAAAACAATATTAATGGTGGAGATCCAGAAAATCCACTAGGTACAAGATGGATAGGATTTGACGCAAATGAAACCGATGGAAGAATATATGGTCTTCATGGAACCAACACTCCAAGCTCCATAGGAAAGTATGTGTCGCAGGGATGTGTCAGACTTCAAAATGAAGCCATCGAATCCCTCTATGATTTCATTCCAATAGGCACAAAGGTATTAATCACAACAACAAATGAAAACTATGCAGAAATAGCAAAAGAATACGGTGCGATTTCAAAATAAAAAGTCACTTAAGGTAAACCCTTAAGTGACTTTTTGCTATTTATAAAAATGCAATGACTCCAGCCAGTATGGTAGATGCTAACATCGCAAATAGCATTAAATAAACAACAATCTTTTGTGTTTTCTTATTTCCCATTTTCTATCTCCTCTCAGGCAGAAACTTTTCTACGTTTATTTTACTAGGAAAAGATAAATTGAACAACCGCTCAGGTTCTGGAAGGGATTTTTGTCCAAAAAGCGAATATTTATAATTATATTACTTTTGAGGGAGATGGAAAAAGTGATAAATAATGTCGATCACATTGGGATCGCTGTAAAATCTATTGATGCAAGCTTGCCTTTTTACACAGAGGTTCTTGGGTTAAAACTTGTAGGAATTGAAGAAGTCCCATCAGAACAAGTAAAAGTAGCCTTTATAGACACGGGAAACGTCATGTTAGAGTTATTAGAAGCGGCAAATTTTGAAAGCGCTATCTATAAATTTGTCGAAAAGCGCGGAGAAGGAATCCATCACATTGCTCTAGGGGTAAATTCCATAGAATCTAGGATTCAGGAATTAAAAGAAAAGGGTGTACAAATGATTCATGACGATCCAAAAGAAGGAGCACATCATGCAAGAGTGGCCTTTATGCATCCAAAATCAACTCATCATGTGCTTTTAGAATTGTGTCAAAGAGATGGGGGGAGTCAAAAATGATCGACATCTATGAGAAAATCAATGATTTATATGACCGGAAAAGAGAAGTAGAGTTAGGTGGGGGAGATCAAAAAATTGAAAAGCAGCATGAAAAAGGAAAGCTGACAGCAAGGGAGAGAATCGAGCTTCTTGTTGACAGTGGGACCTTTATTGAGCTGAACCCTTTTATTGAACATAGATGCAAGGATTTTGGTTTGGAAAATCAAAAGGGTCCAGGCGACGGCGTCGTTACTGGATATGGAAAGGTAAATGGTCGTCCAATCTACTTGTTCTCTCAAGATTTTACGGTTTTTGGGGGAGCTTTAGGGGAGATGCATGCGAATAAAATTGCGAATGTAATGGATTTGGCTGTGAAAAATGGTGCACCATTTATTGGGCTGAATGATTCGGGTGGAGCTAGAATTCAAGAAGGAGTCGTGTCTCTCGATGGCTACGGAAAGATCTTTTATCGAAATGCCATATACTCGGGAGTCATTCCGCAAATATCTGTGATTATGGGTCCGTGTGCAGGTGGGGCGGTGTATTCCCCAGCCATCACTGATTTTGTGTTTATGGTCGATCAAACGAGTCAAATGTTTATAACAGGTCCAAAGGTAATTGAAACGGTTACGGGTGAGAAAATAAGTCCCGAGGATTTAGGAGGGGCAAAGGTACATAACTCCATAAGTGGAAATGCGCATTTTCATGCATCAACGGAGGAAGAAGTACTTGCGGGGGTCCGACAATTATTAAGCTATCTTCCGCAGAATAATGAAGAAAAAGCACCGATTGGTCAGTATGAAGATGATTGGGATTACCGTCCTGATTTAACCGATGTGGTACCATTTGACGCGGTCCGTCCGTACGATGTGAGAAAGGTAATTGAGCAAGTAGTAGATGAAGATTCTTTCATGGAGGTTCAAAAGGATTTCGCCAAAAATATCGTTGTCGGGTACGCTCGAGTGAAGGGTGAAGTAATTGGATTAGTATGTAACCAACCGAAGTTTATGGCCGGTGGGTTGGACATAGACTCGTCTGATAAAGCAGCCAGATTTATTCGTTTCTGTGACTCGTTTAACATACCTATTATTACATTTGAGGATGTAACGGGCTTCTTCCCTGGTGTAAAGCAGGAACATGGTGGAATCATCCGACACGGAGCGAAAATATTGTATGCCTATTCAGAAGCAACGGTTCCAAAATTAACGATTATTTTGCGAAAAGCTTATGGCGGAGCCTATGTTGCATTAAACTCGAAATCTATCGGTGCTGATCTTGTATTTGCTTGGCCCAACGCTGAAATAGCAGTGATGGGACCGCAGGGGGCTGCGAATATTATTTTTGCAAGAGAAATTAACCAAAGTGAAGATCCAGAGGCAACAAGAGCACAAAAAATTGAGGAATATCGTGAAAAGTTTGCTAATCCATATGTGGCCGCAAGTATGGGGATGGTAGATGACGTCATTGATCCGCGTGAAACAAGAATTAAAATTATCCAATCTTTAGAGATGCTTCGTAATAAAAAAGATACTCGTCCTAATAAAAAGCACGGAAATATTCCCCTTTAATCCCATTCATTTGCTGATTATGATACGAAAAAGTTATACTACAAGAGTGAGTGAATGATTGATGGAGGGTACAGGATGATTAATGAAGAAAGATTGTTAAAGGAATTTCTTGAGCTCGTTCAAGTGGACTCAGAAACGAAGAATGAAGCAGAAATTGCAAAGGTATTAAAACAGAAATTTTTAGAGCTAGGCGTTGACGTGGTTGAAGACGATACAACTGCTACGACTGGACATGGGGCAGGAAACTTAATTTGTACACTTAAAGGCTCAAAGGAGCAGGTAGACACAATCTACTTCACTTCCCATATGGATACGGTTGTGCCTGGTAAAGGAATCAAACCAAGCATTAAGGATGGTTATGTAGTAACAGATGGTACAACCATTCTCGGAGCGGACGATAAAGCGGGACTTGCTGTTATGCTTGAAGTGGTTCGTGTGTTAAAGGAACAATCCATATCGCACGGAACGATTCAATTTATCATTACTGTTGGAGAAGAGTCTGGATTGGTTGGTGCCAAAGCATTAGACCCATCCTTACTTGTAGCAAAATACGGCTATGCTCTAGATAGTGACGGTAAAGTAGGTAATATTATTGTTGCTGCACCTACGCAGGCAAAAGTAAAGGCAACGATTTTTGGAAAGACAGCACATGCAGGCGTGGCACCTGAAAAAGGCGTATCGGCTATTACGATTGCAGCAAAAGCCATTTCAAGAATGCCTCTTGGTCGCATTGATGAGGAAACAACTGCAAATATCGGTCGTTTTGAAGGCGGTACGCAAACCAATATCGTTTGTGACCACGTTGAAATCTTAGCTGAGGCACGCTCGTTGGTAAATGAGAAGATGGAAGAGCAAGTGCAAAAAATGAAAGCTGCATTCGAAGAAGTGGCCTCTGAAATGGGTGGCAGAGCAGAGGTTGATGTTCAAGTAATGTACCCTGGCTTTAAATTTGGAGAAGGAGACCATGTGGTTGAAGTAGCGAGAAAAGCGGCTGCCAAAATTGGTCGATCCTCCGAGCTGTTAAGAAGCGGCGGGGGCAGTGATGCGAATGTAATAGCTGGATTTGGAATCCCTACCGTAAACTTAGCGGTGGGTTATGAAGAGATTCATACAACGAATGAAAGAATGCCTATTGAAGAACTCAATAAGTTGGCAGAGTATGTGATTGCTATCATTGAAGAAGTTTCTGCCTAATAGACAAAGAGTGAGGAGAGATCCTTCACTCTTTTTTTGTTACTTTCGATAGACAAAATAGCAGGAATGTTAGTATGATACAGGTATAAAGTATGATGCCTTTGTGCTAGATTGGAGCGAGTACCCATGCTTACAACAACAAAAGTAGTCGTTTTTCAAGTAGGGACGGAAGAATACGCGATTCCTATTGAACATGTGATTTCGATAGAGAAGGTGGAAGGAATTACACCAATCCCCCATTTACCTGTGTACGTGAAAGGAATCGTGAAAGTAAGAGGAGAATTACTGCCTGTTCTTGATTTTGAGGAGATCTTATATCACCGAACCATTCAGTACAATGATCAAACGAGGATGATTGTCGTAAAGACAGATGAATTAACCATTGGAGTCCTTGTTAACGACGCAAAAGAGATTATTGATATTGAAAAGGAAAATTTAAAACAGTTAGGGTTAGTAGCATTTAATAAAACAAGTTACTTTTCTTCCATTGCCAACTTGGATTCTCGTTTAATTACAATGATCGATCCATCTAAGCTTGTTCAATCGCTAGAAGGAATAAATGAAATCCAACAATATATGAAATCACACCAAGAAGAGTAGCCAGGCTGTGGCTCTCTTTTTTTCGTCATCCAATTCTTCTGGTAAAATATAAGGACAATGGTGAGGAGGTGGGCTATGCGAGAAATGTACCCGAAAAACGGTCGTGTCATCCTTCATGTGGATATGAATAGCTTTTATGCGTCTGTGGAAATGGCTTACGATCAAAGTTTAAAGGGGAAGCCACTTGCGATTGCGGGCAATGTTGAGGAAAGACGCGGAATCATTGTTACCTGCAGCTATGAAGCAAGAAATGTAGGGGTGAGAACGACAATGCCGTTATGGGAAGCTAGAAAACTATGCCCTGAGTTAATTGTGATGAAACCTAATTTTGAGCGCTATCGGGCTGCCTCTGTAGCTATCTTTGATCTGTTAAGGCAGTTTTCGGACCTTGTAGAGCCGGTTTCCATTGATGAAGGATATGTAGATATTACTGAAAGCTACGAGTTTGGATCACCTCTTGAAATTGCAAAAACGATTCAAGCAAGGATGTTAGAACAGTTTGATCTTCCTTGCAGCATCGGAATTGCTCCCAATAAATTTTTAGCAAAAACAGCATCTGATATGAAAAAGCCATTAGGAATAACGGTTCTTAGAAAAAGAGATATCAAACATGTTCTGTGGCCAATGAATGTGGGTGAAATGCACGGTGTTGGTCAAAAGACAGCTGAGAAATTAAAAACAATTGGAATACATACGATTGGTGACTTAGCAAAAGGAAATGAGATTCAGTTAAAATCACTTCTCGGAATCAATGGAGTACGTCTTAAGGAACGAGCGAATGGTATGGATCTCCGAGAAGTGGACCCGAATTCTGTTTCTGACTTTAAAAGTGTTGGAAACTCAACCACGCTTCCGAAGGATGTCACAAATGTCAGAGAGTTAAACGAGGTTTTGGAGAAACTGGCTGAGAAGGTATCTGCAAGACTAAAAGCAAAACAAGTGTTGGCAACGGGATTAAGTGTAACGATACGTTATAAGGATCGAAAAACGTTGACTAGAAGTAAAAAACTAAATAATCCAGTAGATAAACAAGATGAAATTTCTCAACTTGCAAAAAAATTATTTCATTCCAATTGGAATGGGAATGCCATCCGTCTTCTTGGAATCACAGGTACAGACTTAATACATGTTAATGAAGCAGTGAAACAGCTCGATCTTTTCTCTTATGAACGTGATGCAAAAAAAGAGCCGCTATTAAATGCTGTTTCAAAATTAAAAGAAAAGTACGGTACGGCCATCATAAATCGTGCAGGAATGGTTCGGAAGAAAAAGCAAACGCCGTCAATTGGGACAGATACAAGCTTTAATAAAGATTTTTTACATACGGCGAGAGATAGGAAAGAAGAGTAACATAGTTAAAAAAATTCAGGAAAAAATATATTTGAATATTTAATTAATCACCTTACTTGCGCTTTTTGCTTAATCTTGCTAAAGTAAAGTGGATTCTTATGTATATAAGTATTTAGCTAGAAGGGAAGTAAAAAAATGACAAAACAACAATTTGGTGTTATTGGGTTAGCGGTAATGGGGAAAAACCTTGCTTGGAACATCGAGAGTCGAGGCTATACAGTCTCAGTTTACAATCGTTCAAGCGAAAAAACAGATGAAATGCTTGCGGAATCAAATGGAAAAAATATATTTGGTACATATAGCATGGAAGAATTTGTTGAATCATTAGAAAAGCCACGTAAAATCATGCTTATGGTTAAAGCTGGTGGGCCAACTGATGCGACAATTGAACAATTAAAGCCATTACTTGATAAAGGTGATATCGTTATTGACGGTGGAAACACGTATTTTGTTGATACACAGCGCCGCAATAAAGAACTTAGTGAATTAGGTATCCACTTTGTTGGAACAGGCGTTTCAGGCGGAGAAGAGGGTGCGCTTAAAGGGCCTTCTATTATGCCAGGTGGACAAAAAGAAGCGTATGAGTTAATTGCACCTATCTTTAAGGATATCTCAGCGAAGGTTGACGGTGAGCCTTGTACAACGTATATCGGTCCAGATGGAGCAGGTCACTATGTGAAAATGGTTCATAATGGAATCGAATACGGAGATATGCAGTTAATCTCTGAGTCATACTTCCTATTAAAGCATGTACTTGGTCTTAGCGCAGACGAGCTTCATGAAGTATTTGCTGAGTGGAACAAAGGCGAGCTAGATAGCTACTTAATCGAAATTACAGCTGATATTTTTACGAAAAAAGACGAAGAAACAGGTAAGCCACTTGTTGACGTTATCCTTGATACAGCAGGACAAAAGGGAACAGGTAAGTGGACAAGCCAAAGTTCTCTTGACCTTGGGGTACCACTACCAATCATTACGGAGTCCGTATTCGCTCGTTTCCTTTCAGCAATGAAGGAAGAACGTGTTCATGCTAGCAAAGTATTAGGTGGACCAACTGCGAAGGAATTCACTGGTGATAAGAAGGCATTTATCGAGTCAGTTCGTAAAGCTCTTTATATGAGTAAGATTTGTTCATACGCACAAGGCTTCGCACAAATGCGTGCAGCTTCAGAAGAATATAACTGGGATTTACAATACGGAGAAATTGCGATGATCTTCCGTGGAGGATGTATTATTCGTGCTCAATTCCTTCAAAAGATTAAAGAAGCATATGATCGTGACGGACAGCTTAAAAACTTATTACTTGATCCATATTTCAAGGAAATTGTTGAAAGCTACCAGCATGCTCTTCGTGACATCATGGTTGTTGCCGTTCAAAACGGTATTCCTGTACCATGTTTCTCTGCTGCGCTTTCATACTACGACAGCTACCGTACAGAAACACTGCCAGCGAATCTGTTACAAGCTCAACGTGACTATTTCGGTGCACATACGTACCAACGTACAGATAAAGAAGGAACATTCCATACAAACTGGTTCTAAGCCTTCTAGAAGCAAAAATAGCCTACCCAATAGGGTAGGCTATTTTGCATGCCATTGATAAGCGTCTAGGGGGCGTAAAAAAGCTCCTATCCTAAATGGACAGGAACTTATTTTTTAGCACTTATCAACGTCAAAATTAGAGATTGGCCACCAATGGAATCCATCTTTCTCAAGAAGCTCATCCGCTTCACGAGGGCCCACAGTACCTGCGTTGTAGTTAGGGTAGTTCTCGGCCTTTTGATTTTCCCAAACATCAGAAATCTTATCAACAAAGCTCCAAGATAGAGCAACTTCATCCCAATGTGTAAAGTTGGTTGCATCACCGCGCATGCAATCGAATAAAAGCTTCTCGTATGCCTCTGGTGTATTTAACCCATCGATCCCACGATTTGCATAGTTTAACTTAACAGGAGTTGCTGCGATGTTTTGACCCGCTTTTTTCGCATTTAGATGAAGCGTAATGCCTTCGTCTGGTTGAATATGAATCACAAGCAGGTTCGGATTCAATGTTTCCTCAGGGCTATAATATAGGTTCATAGGAATGTCTTTAAACTGGATAACAATTTTTGTAGATTTGGAATCCATTCTCTTTCCTGTACGTATATAAATAGGAACCCCTGCCCAGCGGAAATTGTCAATCATCAGTTTTCCAGCTACATATGTTTCCGTGTTAGATTCAGGGTTAACCATTTGCTCTTCACGGTACCCTAAAACTTCTGTGCCTTCTACTGTGCCTTTGTCATATTGGCCGCGAACGAAGTATTCTTTTACTTCTTCACCTTCAATTGGACGAAGAGCACGGAGGACTCTCACCTTTTCAGAGCGAATTTCTTCTGTTGTTAGCTTAATTGGCGGCTCCATCGCAAGTAATGCGACCATTTGGAGCATATGGTTTTGAACCATATCTCTTAACGCACCGCTTTTCTCATAATAGCGTCCGCGCTCTTCAACTCCAAGAACTTCACTGGAAGTTACTTGAATATTCGAAATATAACGGTTGTTCCAAAGCGGTTCGAAAATCGCATTCGCGAATCGAATAACTTCTATATTTTGAACCATTTCTTTTCCTAGGTAATGGTCAATTCTGTACACTTCATCTTCAGAGAAGGCAGTTCTGATTTGATCATTTAGCTCTTGTGCTGATTGAAGATCATGACCAAATGGTTTTTCAATGACTAAGCGTTTAAACCCACTCACATTGGTCAAGCCATCTTCTTTTAAATGGAGTGCAATGGTTCCAAAGAACTCAGGTGCCATCGCTAAATAGAAGATGCGGTTGCCTTGTAAATCATAATTTGAGTCCAGTTGATTTGCTAGGTTATTAAGCACTGCGTATGAATTTGAATCAGTTACATCATGTGAATGATAGTAAAAATGCGAAGCAAATTCATCGATTCGATTTTCTTTTTGAATAGAAGACTTTACCGATTTTTTGATGTTTTCTTGGAATTCCTCATTTGTTAATGGTCTTCTTGCAACTCCGATTACAGCAAATTTGTCTGAAAGCTTTCCTTTTTCAAACAGTTTATAGAGCGAAGGATACAGTTTTCTATTTGCTAAATCACCAGTTGCTCCAAATATCATGATTAATGCAGTCGGTTTCTCGTTTTGTGTCACGTTAAGAACCTCTCTTCCAGGGTATTTCCATGTTATATATGTATTTTTATAAAAAAAAATTGACCTATACAAGTACAGAATTTTATCGGTTTCTAGCGAAATAAGCAAATAATTCTTCACAAAATTACGTATTTATTTTTAACCAAATCGCTTGAACTATCCTCAATGAAAATGAAAGCGTTATTTATTTATTTTATGAAATGTTTTAATAAAAATATTTCATAAAATCATTGTTGCCTTATTTTTCATGTAGTATGATGGTGTTAGATAGATTAACTGTCTAAAAAGGAGGCTTTCTTTATGAATGTGATTGAAAGCAATCAGTTAACGAAAATGTATGGAAAAGCAAGAGGAATTTCCAATGTCAGCTTCTCAGTAAAAGAAGGGGAGATTTTTGGATTCATTGGACCAAACGGAGCTGGGAAATCGACAACCATTCGAACACTGCTTGCACTTATTTATCCAACAAGTGGAAGTGCTACGATTTTTGGGAAGGACTGTATAAAATATGCTCCTGAAATTAAAAAGGAGATTGGTTATCTTCCATCAGAGGTCTTTTATTATGACAATATGAAGGTTATTGACTTGCTTAAGTATTCTGCAAGCTTTTATAAAAAGGATTGTACAAAGAGAATACGTGAGCTTGCTGAAGCATTAAATCTAGATCTCTCTAAGAAGATTGACGATCTTTCGCTTGGTAATAAAAAGAAGGTTGGAATCGTTCAAGGATTATTACACGAACCGAAGCTCATTATTCTTGATGAGCCGACAAGTGGCTTGGATCCATTAATGCAACAGAAATTTTTCGAATTATTAAGAGAAGAAAATAAGAAGGGGGCAACCATTCTTTTCTCCTCTCATATTTTAAGTGAGGTTCAAAAGCTTTGTGACCGTGTAGCCATTATTAAAGAAGGAGAAATCGTGAAAGTCGAGACGATGAGCGCGTTAACAGAGAATAGTTATAAGAAATTTAGACTAGAAGCTGTTAATCAAGTCACTACTGAAGTTTTTCAGCTAGACGGTGTGACCGATATTAAGGTGAAAGAAAAGACGGTGTCCTTTATTTACAAAGGGAACATGAATGCAATTATAAGCAAAATAGCAGAAATACCACTTAAAAATTTGTGGGTAGAGGAACCATCCCTTGAAGAGATTTTCATGCACTACTACGAAAAGGAGGAGTAGAAGGTGAATATCTTTCTTCATGAAGTAAGAGCTTATCGAAAGTCGACGATTATCTGGACAGTTTCCCTTATCGCCCTTGTGCTCTTTTTTATGTCACTTTTTCCTTCCTTTGCGAAAGATGCGGAACAAGTGAACGAGCTTTTAAAAACCCTCCCGGAAGCATTGCGTAAAGCGGTTGGGATTGAAATTGGTAGCTTTACTAGCATCCTTGGTTTTTACTCGTATGTTTTTATGTATATTGCGTTATGTGGTGCGATACAGGCGATGATGATAGGTGCTTCTATCCTCTCCAAGGAGGTACGTGAAAAGACAGTTGATTTTCTTCTTACCAAGCCGGTTTCAAGGTCAACGATCATTGTGTCAAAGCTTTCTGCGGCATTTGTGTCTATTGCCATTACTAGCCTATCCTTCATTCTCTGTGCTTATTTTATTGCTTCATACGTAAAGACGGAGAATTTTAATGAACAAGCATTTTTTCTTCTTTCATTTTCGCTCTTTTTTGTTCAGGTTATGTTTTTAGCCATTGGAGTGATTGCATCAATGCTATTGCCTAAGTTGAAATCGGTTCTTTCTTTATCACTAGGTGTCGTTTTTGCTTTCTTTTTTATTGGAATGTTTGGTTCTACAGTGGGTGAAGCTTCCGTTCGATATATCACTCCATTCAAGTATTTTGACTCGATGTATATTATTAAAAACAGTCAGTATGAATGGTCGTATTTGATAGTCGGTTTGGTGTGGATCGTAGCAGCTCTCGTTGCTAGCTTTGTTATCTATACTAAAAGGGATATGAATGCGGTATAAGAAAGGAGGGGTTAAGGTGAATGTATTTATTAGAGAGTTAAAAGCACTAAGAAAGTCACTTGTTATTTGGTCTTTAGGTATTCTTGCTATGGTAGCTGGGGGAATGAGTAAGTACGGAGCAACAGAATCTTCCGGTCAGTCTATTAATGATCTCATGGCTAGTATGCCAAAGGCCATGCAGGCCATTATGGGAACAGGTTCGTTGGATTTAACGACTGTTAGCGGCTATTACGGTATTTTGTTTTTATATTTAATTGTAATGACCACGATTCATGCCGTGATGTTAGGTGCGAACATCATCTCAAAAGAGGAAAGAGATAAAACAGCAGAATTTTTATTAGTGAAACCAATCTCTAGAAAACAGGTGATCTTTTCAAAATGGATGGCATCCTTGGTAGCTATTATTGTACTAAATTCCGTCACTTTTTTGATTTCTCACTTAATGGTGGATTATTATAATAAGACAGATGAGTCGTATCTGATACAGATTGCTGAATTGATGGGTGGTATGTTTATCCTACAACTCCTGTTTTTATCCTTAGGAACATCAGTTGCAGCTAGCATTAAGCATCCTAAGAGGGCTGCAAGCATTTCTACAGCAGTGTTACTAATTGCCTTTTTCTTATCAATGGCTATTGACCTTAACGAAAATCTGGAGATTCTTTCTGTCTTCACTCCTTTCAAATATTATGAGGCAAAAGACATCATTGGCGGAACCGGGTATGAAGCAATATATATAACGGTAAGCGTCCTTTTAGTTGTGGCCATGACGATCTATACCTTTATCGCTTATGAAAAGAGAGATCTGCATATATAGTAAGAATCTCGTAACAAATATGGTATAGTGATAGTAAGAATGCTAGTAATCCGATGTCTTTGATGACGTCGGTTTTTTTACATAAAGGAGCGTATAAAATGGATATTTTATTTCTTGGTACGGGGGCAGGGGTTCCGGCAAAACTTAGGAACGTAAGCTCTCTTGTACTGAAGCTGTTGGATGAGAGAGGGACACTTTGGATGTTTGATTGTGGTGAGGCCACTCAGCATCAAATTTTACACACGTCTATTAAGCCACGCCGTATTGAAAAGATATTTATTACTCATCTTCATGGCGATCACATATATGGTTTGCCTGGTTTATTGTCCAGTCGATCCTTCCAGGGTGGAGAGTCACTCGTTACAGTTTATGGCCCTAAGGGGATTAAAGATTACGTAGATATTTCTTTGCAAGTAAGCGGAACGTATTTAAAGTACCCTCTAAAGATTGTAGAAATTGAAGAGGGGATTGTATTTGAAGACGAGCAGTTCAAGGTTGAAGCTCGTAAATTGGAGCATGGAATTCCATCATACGGCTACCGAGTCGTGGAGAAGGATCGTCCAGGCTCTTTATTAGTAGAAAAGCTACAGGAAGCAAATATCCCACCGGGTCCTTTATATAAAAAAATTAAGGCTGGAGAAAACGTAGTTTTAGAAGATGGAAAAATCATTGATTCTTCCGAGTTTCGGGGTGAGGATATAAAGGGTAGGATCGTAACGATTTTAGGTGATACAAGACTATGTGACAACGCCTATTTACTTGCTTCAAATGCTGATCTTCTCATCCATGAGGCTACTTTTTCTAGGGGAGAGGAACAGCTTGCGTATGATTATTTTCATTCAACGACTACACAAGCAGCACAGGTCGCACGAGAGGCTGGCGTGAAACAACTGTGTCTTACTCATATCAGCTCTAGATATGACAAAAGAACTTCCCAATTACATGTGGAGGAAGCGAGAGAAGTGTTTCCGGATACCGAAATTGCCGACGATTTTAAAGAAATTTCTATTCCTGTACACAAATAAATCGGGTACCGTTTTCGGTCCCGATTTTTTTCAGATACTAATTCCAGCCTCTACTGTACTGCACAGGAGATTCTAGATCCACACCAAGCTCTTTTGCAGCTGCTCTTGGCCAGTATGGGTCTCGCAGGAGCTCTCTAGCCAAAAGAACTAGATCTGCACGTTCATTTTGTAAGATTTCTTCTGCATGTAGCGCATTTGTGATTAAGCCAACTGCACCTGTTGGAATTTGGGCATCTTGTTTGATTTGATCAGCAAATGGAACTTGGTAACCTGGGAAAGTTGGAATTTTTGCACGTACAACTGCTCCCGAACTCACATCAATGAGGTCTACACCTTGCTCCTTCATCCATTTTGCCATCGTTACATAATCGTTTACTTGTAAGCCGCCTTTAGTCCAATCAGTAGCTGATACACGTACGAATAACACGCCACTCCACACTTCTTTTACTGCTTCTATGACTTCTTGCAAGAAGCGATAGCGATTTTCAAGCGAGCCGCCGTATTCGTCTGTACGGTGATTGGATAAAGGTGACAGGAATTCATTGATTAAATATCCATGTGCTGCGTGGATTTCAATTACATCAAAACCAGCTTCCTTCGCACGGCGAGCAGCTGATTGGAAAGACAATACCGTTTCACGGATCTCTTCAAGGGTCATTTCCTTTGGCATTTTCATTTTCTCATTATACGGAATCGCTGATGGAGCAAGAATATCACCCTCTAATTCGGCTTTTCTGCCTGCATGAGCGATTTGGATGCCTGTCTTTGCTCCATAAGCCTTCATTCCGTCTGATAGTTCCTTAAGACCTTCAATATGCTCGTCGCTCCAAATGCCTAAATCATATGAAGAAATCCTTCCTTGAGGTGTAACGGCAGTTGCTTCTAATATAATAAGGCCAACCTGGCCAACTGCTCTACTAATATAATGTGTGCGATGCCAGTCTTGGATATGTCCGTCTTGTTCATGGCTTGAGTACATGCACATTGGTGCCATGACAATTCGATTTTTAAATGTTACATCCTTGATGGTATAAGTACTAAACAGTTTGTTTTCCATTTATATCCTCCTAGTCTTTCGGTATCCTAAATATCTACAGTATAGCAAGAAACATTACATCTGGAAAAAATTACGCCTCATTGTCACGTAAATCTTTTAAACGATATTTTGTCCCTCTCCAAATGATTCCGCCTCGTATAAAGGTAAGGAAGCTAGCACGTATAATGGAATAGATAAATAATAAAGCTGTGAAAGGAAAGAGGAGAAACATCCAAGGCGAATATCTAGTCATTCTTTTTATAATCATGGAATAGATCATTCCGAGTAAAAGAATATTCCCAACACTTAAGGTAATAAGTGTACGGTCAAAAGAAAATAAGGTAAGGAAGGGGAGAACCTGTGATACAAACACTCCGAAGATAGCAAACAACACCATACTAATTCGGTAATGTAAACCAGCAAACGTATTTTTCTCTAAGCCAATAAGTGCTTCTTTTACCGTTGAATACCACTCTACCTCAAGGAGAGTCAGAGCGGTGACCATTCGATGTCTAAAACCCACTTCCTTCATCTTTTTTCCGAGCATTAAATCATCATCCGGACGCATTTTTATTACTTCGTGAGTTCCTAGCTTCTCATACGCTTCTTTTCTCACTAAGTTAAACGCCCCAATTCCAATTCCTACTTTAGAGCGAGGACTGTTAGCTAACCAAGGACGCTTAAAATAAGAAAATCCAAACATAAAAAAGGCGATAAAGCTATTTAACCAAATGCGCTGACCTCGTAAATTTGGAGCAGCCGTTAAGTGGTCCAGCTCATATTTCATAAAATAATGTACCGCTTTTCCGATTGCTTCCTTATGAAATAAGACATCTGCATCCGTGAATAGGAGAAGTTCTCCTCTTGCTTGCTTAGCGCCAACAAACAACGCATGATTCTTTCCTAACCATCCTGGTGGAAGATCAGTGATGTGGATAACGTTTACATTTTTATTTGCAGACTGCATCTCGTTCATAATGTTAGGAGTGTTGTCGGTGGATCGGTCGTTCACCAAAATCCATTCCAAATGACCATAATTCTGTGAAAATTGGCTTTGTAAGCTCTCTTTTACACCTTTTTCCTCATTACGTCCCGCAACAATAATGGACACTAAAGGACCGCCCTGAGACGTAGGTTCGTTTTCGAGACGATCGATTCTCTGAAGCCCGATCTTTGCATCAATAAAGATCAGAAGCCAGACCACAATGCTGATAGCTAATAAAGTAGAAACCATAAGAAATAAGGACATCTAAACACCCTTCTGTTTATAAGTATTATAATTTCGATTATACCTTTTCAATTGGAAAGAACAAATAATGGACTCTCTCTAGGTTAAAGGTAAAAGAACGAAACCTTTTTTCAGTTGGGAGGTAACATAGCGAGTGAAAAAATACAAAGGATCTGCAAGTATGATGAGAATAGTCCGAATAGAGACACTGATATTAATAATACGATGATAAGAAAGTGGATTAAAGATGAAGAATTACTTGGAGAAAAGAAAGGGAATAGATGGTATGTAAAGAAAGCAGATCTAGAAACTTTCTTCTTGAAAACTCGTTAATACACTATACTAGTTTCATGTTAAATAACTCATTGCTCTCACGATTAACATTTATAAACAGGAGTTCCGGAATATCGGAACTCCTGTTTAAGAGGAAATGATACCCCTATAACGCTTCTAGCATAATTCCGCAAGTTACAAGATAGGCCGTACCACTAACAAGAAGTACAATCCCAGTAATAGCAAAAGCCAAATCACTACTCATCCGTTCCACTAGAACAGTATTAAGGACATTTAGAATAATTAAACCAACACAAAACGCTAATGTAACCCACAATACATTTACCCCCACAAAGCTCCCACCTTTATTAAGTACTACAAATAGTTTTCACGCTTATTAGCTGTCTATACACGAGTTGGCAAAAATTACAAGAAACTATAAAACGATTCTCTAAAAGAGAATCGTTAAAATTTAACTGGATATGTTATATGCTTTTGCTGGTTGAGGATTGCTTTCTCGGCCACACAAAATAGCTTAAGCTAATTACAAGGTCAATCCCTAAAACTAGCGACCATATCTTTATGACCGTTAAAAGGCCCTCGGTACGGCTTGGATCGTTCACTATGTAAACTACCGTTTCAAGTAGAGTAATGCCAATCAAGTACGCCACTACATGCTTTCCCCAGCCTTTTATATTGGTTGAAAAGTTTAACTCTACTGGAAGAAAAAACATATATTCGTTGTGGTATAATAGAGAAGACAATTGCATAAAGCAGGGTGGGGCGATTGATCCTTCCGTGAAGGGGGGTGATAATCGTGGATTTAGATACAGCGATGTTTATGATTGCGCTGGTTACTCTAATCATACTTTTGATTGATAAAATAAAAAAGTAAAACCCACCCTGATCTTGGCGGACAGGTGGGCTCTACTTCTAGAGAATACTAAGTTCATGCCAATCGCACACTTTTGCGATTATGCGTTGTCAGAGTAAGCGTAGTGTTACCAGCACTGCGCTTATTTTTAATATACGGATTATCTACCCTTATTATAGACTAAATTTACGAAAAAATAAATGAATGAAAAATGTAATCTAATAAGCAAGTAATTATTAAAGATTTAAAAGTTATTTAAGTTTCTTTATGAAAACTTTACCCTCCCTTTATTTAGGGGTAAAAGTCATAATTTACCTTAAGAGTATATCTGAAGGGAGGGTTTGATAATGTCTAAAGTTCACGTCATGATTCCTCTACCTACTAAAGTTTGATATTTGTACACCTGATTGTTTTATTGTTACACCCTTTTCTCCTCAATTCCCCAAGCATTCTGCAATTCAGTTGGGATAAGAAATTTAGTATATTCATAATCGGTCATCGCAAGTGACTGGCGCTTCAGTATGGCTAACCCAAGTCGATTGACCATGCTTCCAAAAAAGCCCGTATAATCTGGATCAAGCAAAAAGCCCGTTAGCTCTTTGAATTTCATAATTTTTATCCAGTTGGAGTGAGGAACTTCCATCCAGTCTGCTATTTCGTCCCCTGCGGTTTCTCGAATTAAAGCTGGGATTATATTGTCAAACAACTCACCAGGAATGAGGTCTGCGTGAAATTCAAGTAGAGCACGAGTCATCTGAACCCCTTCAGGAGATGGTCCATGGTGTCTTTTTTTAATCATTATCTCTAACTGCTTTGCCTCTAGGATGGTTTCTGGGAGAATATCTTTTCGAACTCCCAGCATAATTCCCACTATTTTCCAAAAGTACAGGTAATCTTCCGCTTGTTTATCTGTTACTTTCATACCTAGTTGACGAAGCCCATCTATGACGACTATGGAAAAGGTTATTAGAGTACCAAGCAGATCCTCCTGACAAATGGGGATGCCATTCTCTTTTTCGTCCCATCTGCCGGTCTTTTGCACCAAATGGCGAATGGCTGAATGCATGAGACGGACTTTTTGAATGGCTTTGATTCCTTGTCCTCCGGATTCAAGTCCACCTGGCGCTAAGATATGAAGAACGAATTGCCCTGTTTCAGCTATTCTGCGGTAAGCGTTTTGACCTAAGCGATAACTGAAAGTAAGGACCTTCACGCCTTTACGTGCTGCGTAACAATTCACAAGTGAGCTTGTTGATAGTAAGAAGGTGATGGCAATGCCATGTTCCTGAAATAGATCAGTCGCGTTTTTTATTCTGGCCAAGTCTACTCCTTCCGGGCAATGAGCGGTATTTCTCAGCCAAAATTCAATGGTATCCGGTAATTCTTCTGGATACTCCTGATTATTGTGCATTAATCGCTTCAATAATTCGTTTACGGATCCAACCTGACTGTTCTGAAACAGTTCATCCATTATTCGGTCCAGAACTGGATCGCCTTCCATCCGCAGCTTCTCCAAACACTCGTCTGTATATAACATCCCTTTCCCCCTCCTCACTAACCCTTAGTAGAACAGTAGACTTGAAACATTTACATAAATCTTCCTATCGGGAGACTAATATGTAAACATGATTGAAGTTAACAAAGGATTATTTAAGAAAATTTTACCATAATAATAACGATAAGTTGTTAGATTTTTCCGACATTACCCAATGCATATATCGTAAGAGGTATTCCTAAAAAATACCCTATAAAGAAGACACTACGAAAAAGGTCTCTTTTATAGGGTACTTTTATGTATATTACTTTTCAGCTATTTATATTTATATAAAACATGTTGAATCCTGTAATATTTGAAATATATTTGTAACTTTCCCATAATATTATTGTCAAATTTTGATGATATAATACTATTAACATATATATTTGTCGAAATCAATAAATGCCATTATACATATAAATTGTTTCACTGCCGGGAGCAGGGAGGACCTAAATTGAAAAAAACTACATTAATTACACTTATTACAACATTCACACTTGGAGTAGGTAGCTTGCTTACTGTTTCACCAGTAAACGCGGAATCCATCCAAAATATTCAAAACAGTATTGTAAACGCTCAACAACAGCTTAGTAGTTTACAAGCACAGCGATCGGAAGTAGAAGCACAAATCCAAAAGATTGAACAAGCTATTGCTGACAACAGTGCTAAGATTGAATCTACAAATGCTCAAATTGCGGAAACACAGACTGAAATTGAACAACTGAACAGTGCGATTGATGAGATTGAGGAGCGAATTGGGGTCCGTAATGAAAAATTGAAAGCCCGTGCTGTTTCTTATCAAGCTAGCGGTGGTCAATTAAGCTATTTAGATGTAGTCTTTGGTTCCAAAAATTTTGGTGATTTTATTGACCGTGTTGGAGCAGTGACAAAAATATTAGATGCTGATCGAGAAATGATAGAAGCACATGAAGAGGATAAAAAGGCAGTAGAAGAGAAATACAAGGCTGTCGAACAAAAGCTAAATGACCTGAACAGTATGAAGGTT
Organism: Robertmurraya mesotrionivorans; assembly: GCF_050971805.1. Classification (NCBI taxonomy): domain Bacteria; kingdom Bacillati; phylum Bacillota; class Bacilli; order Caryophanales; family Bacillaceae; genus Robertmurraya; species Robertmurraya mesotrionivorans. The sequence continues at coordinate 528,409 of NZ_JBPCCH010000001.1, forward strand.
GAACTTGAGGGAATGCAAGCTCAAATTGCTGAGCAAAAGGCAAACAATGAGGCACTAAGAGCACAGTTGGTTAATCAAGAAAATGATAGTTTAGCAGAAATTTCAAGTCTTCAACAGCAGAAAGCAGAATTACAAAGAGCTGCTGAGGCTGCGAGAACAGCTGTTTCTGACACGGCAAACCCTAATACTGGGACAAGAAAAGGAACTTCTGTAAGTAGCTCTAGTTCCATACCAGTTTCTAATGGAGCAGTTTCATCTGATTCTATTTCGACTGTAATCAATGCAGGTAATAAATATATTGGAAATTCAGTCTATGTATTTGGCGGTGGAAGAACAGCCTCCGACATTGCAAACGGACGTTTTGACTGTTCTGGTTTTGTATCTTGGGCATTTTCACAGGCTGGTGTTCGTGTTGGTGCTAGCACGGATTCCCTAAAAAATACGGGGACACCTGTATCTGTAAGTGAGATGAGACCTGGTGATATGGTATTTTTTAATACATATAAACAGGATGGACATGTTGGAATATATATTGGTGGCGGCAGATTTATCGGATCACAAAGCTCAACAGGTGTAGCTATTGCCAATATGTCAAGTGGCTATTGGGCAAATACGTTTAACGGTAGAGTTATGAGAGTTATACATTAATAGATTAAAGACAGGGATTTTTCCTTGTCTTTTTATTTGGAGTTACAGTAAGAAACGCCGGTTTTATGACCGGCGTTTCTTCATTAGTCTGTAACAATCATCTCTGTTTTCTACACAAAAAAGTCGGTTTTTTATAGTAATCCATTCGTGTTTTTCTATTACACTAGTATAAAATTGGGAATATTATTCCCTTTATTAAAAAATGAAAACGTTGTCTTGCTAAGTATACTAAATTACAGCATTCCCTTTATGAACGCTCCACAGATGGAGCCGTTTTATAAGCCTTATATGCTAAGGGAGATCATTAAATTACATGAAAAAGATATGGGTCAACATTGCGAATTTCTATAAAAGTTTAAAACTGAATGCAAAGTTATTTATAACGATCATGTTAATTATGTTGACCACACTGGCATTCGTATTGGGTGGACTTCAATATGCGTTTTCCTTTTATGATGAACAACTCTATACAAAATCCTCACAAGTGTTGATGATGTCATCTAATACGATCGAAAAGGAGTTAGATAGAGTAGAAGAAGTCAGCTACAATATTGCGGTTGATCCACAGATTCAAAGGATCTTATCAGAGCTTCAAGCTGATGTAACCGGTTATGATTTCCATCGTCTTCAACAAGAAATTGAAGATGAATTGGCCAAATATATCGGCTCTGAAAACTACATTCAATCTATTTATTTATATGATTCAGTAGGAAGGGAATTCTTATCCGGTTCCAGCAGCCATCCCCTAAAGAAGGAAGATAAAAATCTTGCTTTTATTCAAGCTGATAAGTACGAGGGGGAAAACCATTGGATGGAACTTGATGAATATAATGGAGACTTAATTTCAGCCCGCCTCATCCTTTCATATGAGCAACTAAGTTTTGAGAAGATCGGAAAGCTCCTTATTCGGGTAAATTTAAATAAAATTGTAAGCGATTTACCGAAACCTCAAGGGGAGATTGCAGGAAATATTGTTATTACGCAAGGAAATCGGGTTATCTTTTCTGAAAAAGAAATGGACTATTTGAGCGATTATACGTACCTTACGAAAAATATGCAGGGGTACAGTATTGAAAACATCAAGGGAGAAAGAACGTTTATCAACCATATAACAACGAATTTTGATGGGTGGACTTATTGGAGCATCATTCCTTTTGATAGGATGTTTGCAAAAATTACGGCCGCAAAATATACATTGTTGTTGGTATTTATGATCATGTTCGTTTTTCTTATTACCATTGGCTTTAAATTTTTAAGGAAGCTTACGAATCCCATTTTGGACTTAGCAACGACCATGCAGGAAGTTCAAAACGGCGATTTTAACGTTGTTCATAGATTAAATCCTGCTATTCAAAATGACGATGAAATCGGAATTCTTTACCGCAATTTTAAAACAATGATTCAAAGAATTGATGAGTTGATACAAGAGAATTTCTCAAAGCAGCTGCTGATAAAGGAAACGGAGTTTAAAGCTTTACAGGCTCAGATCAATCCACATTTTTTGTACAATACACTGGAGTCTATTAACTGGTTGGCAATCACAAGAAAACAGGAGCAAATTTCTAAGATGGTTGAATCCCTCGGCCATCTAATGAGGAACTCCCTAAATTTTAAAGAGGATATCATTCTGTTTGAGGAAGAACTTGATATTGTGAACAGCTATTTAACGATTCAAAAGTACCGATTTGACGATCGATTCGACATCGACATGGACATTCCCGCCTATGTTAGAAAGTATAGGATTCCGAAATTAATCATACAGCCTCTACTTGAAAATACGTTCAAGCATGCAGTGGAGCCTTCTATCTACACGATGAATATTAAACTATCTGCTTATCAAGAGGAAGATAAACTTTATATCCAGATTGAAGATAATGGACCAGGTATTGACCCCCTGATCTTGCAAAAGGTCAAAGAAGGCTTGGTAAAACCTAGAGGGACGGGAATTGGATTAAATAATATTGACGATAGAATCAAGCTTTATGCTGGAGAACACTATGGATTAAGAATTGAAAATCTTTCGGGGAATGGGACCGCGATTACTGTGGTTTTACCTGTTAGGACGGGGTGATTAGATGACTTATAAGGTGTTAGTAGCTGATGATGAAAAGATTATTCTTGAAGGGATTTCTAGTGTAGTTGATTGGAAGGCGTTGAATACCGAACTTGTGGCAACTGCAAGAAACGGGATTGAAGCATATGAAAAGATTATCGATTTAGAACCAGATATTGTGATCAGCGATATCCGAATGCCCGGTATGGATGGGCTCAGTCTAGTATCGAATGTCAACAAGAAGTTTCCTTCCATCAAGTTTATTCTCTTATCCGGATTTAACGATTTTGAATACGCGAGGACCGCCATGCAATATGGTGTCAAAAAATATTTGTTAAAGCCTTGTAATGAAGAAAAAATTACGGCTGCGTTACACGATGTTATTACCGAATTGAAGGAACAAAACGCCAAGGATACCTTTGTCAGTGATCTTCGGGCAAAATATGAAAAGGCGCAGCCTTATATAAAATCTCACCTATTAATGGAATTCTTAACTAGTAAAAACTATTCAAATAAAGACTTATCTTACTATCAGCGACTTTTTGATATAGAGATAAAGAATGAAAAAGTTAGGCTCATCCTTTTTAAGGTGGAGGGTGACTTTACCTATCAGCATTTATTTGCGATAAAAAATATTGGAGCAGACATATTTGAGTCTATTATGCTAAGCAGCAATATTGGAGAATATGCACTGTTTCTTATCAAGGATGATAATGACTGGGAAAAACTGCATCGTCAAATTACACAAATCAGGCAGCTTATTTCTCAATATTTCAAGAGTGATACCACTGTGGCTATAAGTGAAGGGGATTATATTGGTAACGCCAGAAACTTGTACCGTGAAGCAATGGAGTGTTTGGAACATCGCTTTTATTTAGGAGAAGGAAGCATTATAACGAAAAAAGATCTATTTCCCATAAATACTCACTTTCCAAGCGAAAGGATCATGGATGAACAGCAAATCATTATAAAAATTAAATCAGGACATATTCAGGATGTAGGGAAGGAGATCGATATCATCTTTGAAAAAATGGCTGATTTGCGGATAGGGATTGACTTGACAAAATCCTACTGTATCCAGCTATATCTTTCCGTTATTCAGACGGTAGATACAGAGCATATGCAAGACTACCTTATGGGAACCTCCGCATTGCTAGGTATGGAAACCGTACAGCAAATGAAAGAATATATCGAAGTAACTGCCAAAAAAATGACAAATCAATACTATAATCATTTCAAATCAAAACAGTCCTCTGTTATTGACCGAGTAATAGAAATTGTAGAAGAGAATCTTAGTAATCCCGATCTTACTCTTAAAATGGTAGCGAATAACATCCTTTATATGAATCCAGATTATTTAGGAAAACTGTTTAAACAAGAAACTGGTCAGAGGTTTTCTGCTTATCTTACGAAACAAAGAATAGAAAAAGCAGTTGAATATATTTTGGAAATGGATAACGTAAAAGTTGGAACGTTAGCGGAAATGATAGGTTTTAAGGATAACCCACAATATTTTAGTCAAGTTTTTAGAAAGTATACTGGGTATACACCTTCAGAATATCGAAAAGTAACATAGTGTACCCATCCATTCCTTATTTGTCGCCCAAAATCGTTTCCATTCATTTTAGAAGTTTATTCACCAGAGGGGGGATAAAAATTGAGAAGGCTTGGCCCGGTATTTTTATGTTTCATATTGCTTCTAACCGTCTCTGGATGTAGCCCCAGCAGTGGAAATTTGAATAGAGATAACGGTGAACATGAAAAAGTAACCCTTCGTGTATCCTGGTGGGGAGGTCAGCAAAGAAATGATTACACCTTGAAGGTTATTGAGTTGTATGAAAAGGAAAACCCCCATGTGGAGATTGAACCCCAATTTGGGAATTGGGACGATTATTGGAGAATGCTCGCTCCAATGGCTGCCACGAGCAAACTACCTGATGTGATTCAAATGGACACTGCCTACCTCTTTCAATATGGTAAAAAGGGGCAACTTGAGGATTTATCAAAATATATCTCCGATGGTACCATTGATGCCCATTCGATTGGAGAAAATGTGCTTGCCGGTGGAAAGAATGATGATAAATTATACGGATTTACATTAGGATCAAACGTCCTTTCCGTTATTACAAATGATGGGATATTAAATCAGGCGGGTGTTGTCATTGATGATGATAACTGGACTTGGGATGACTTTGAAAAAACCGCAATTGCTATAAGAAAGGCAACAAGAAAATACGGCACAAATGGAATGTATCCTGCGGATGTATTTTTTCCTTACTATTTACGAACAAAAGGTGAACGATTTTATAATCAAGATGGTACAAGTCTTGGCTATTCGGACGACCAGCTATTCATAGATTACTTTAAAAGGCAACTTAGATTAATAGATGAGAACGCTTTCCCGACACCTGACGTACAAGCACAGATAAAAGGGCACGAAGCAGAGTTTATTGGAAATGGAAATGTTGCAATGACTTGGAATTGGTCCAATCAATATTCCACATTCGCCCAATCTTCAGATTCCTCTTTATCAATCTTGCTCCCACCTGAGCAGGCAAAGGAAAAAGCGTTATTTTTAAGACCAAGTATGTTTTTCTCCATCCCTAAGAGTTCAAAGAAAAAAATAGAAGCTGCCAAATTCATTGACTTTTTTGTAAACAATGTGGAAGCAAATAAGTTGATTAAAGGTGAACGAGGTGTTCCAGTATCTTCAAAGGTTATAGAAGGAATCAAGCCAGGATTAACAGATGTGGAAGCAAATATCTTTCAGTATGTTGAAAAAGTTTCTCGAAATGTAAGTAAATCGGATTCACCTGATCCACTTGGAAATTCAGAGGTCATAAGGGTGTTGAAGGATATTACAGATAAGATCTTATTTAAGAAAATTACTCCAGAAGATGGTGCGAAGATGTTTAGAGAAGAAGCAGAAAGGATTTTACAAAGCAATAAGTAGTGCATAACATGATTAGCACCCCCTTTTGATTTGGGCAGATTTAGGATAGAACAATAGCAATAAATGATAGAAACCAGCCGTTGCTGGATTTTTTATTTTATTAATAAGTTGATAAGAGTATTAACTTCTTCCAAAATCACTGATTAAAAACATCAATGTTTTTTAAACCTAGACCTCTGTTTTTTAAATTGTTCCAAGAAACCGCATTCATTACAATGAACCTATAAGATTTGATAGCGCTGACAAATATTAAAAAAAGATGATTTTCGGAGGGATATCTGTGATAAAGGAACAGGTTATTGAAAAAAGAGAAATCATTCATTCTATAAATTTATTAATGAAGAACCTTACAAAAATACAAGATGATTCTGGAGAATTTTTGCTTAATTTTGATGGGCTAATTGTTGACGATAAAAGCTGGAATGTTTGGAATTGGCCTCAAGGTGTGGGTCTATATGGAATCTATAAATATTGGAAATTGACTAATGACCCAAAAGCGATTGAAATTATTAATCGTTGGTTTGAAGCAAGATTCGAAGAAGGTGTGCCGCCTAAAAATGTGAATACAATGGCACCATTTCTTACACTGGCTTGTTTGTATGAGGATACAAAGAACCAGACATATATCCCGTATTTGGAGGATTGGGCTGAATGGGTGATGCATGATATGCCCCGTACAAAGGAAAATGGCTTACAGCATATGACCTACGGACCAGAAAATAAAAATCAGTTATGGGATGACACATTGATGATGACTGTGCTCCCTCTAGCGAAAATCGGGAAATTACTAAACAAACCCGAGTACTTAGAGGAAGCCAAACAACAGTTCCTAATCCACATCAAATATTTAACTGACAGAAAGACTGGTCTATGGTTCCACGGCTGGACATTCGAAGAAAATCATAATTATGCAGAAGCACTGTGGGCAAGAGGAAATTGCTGGATTACCATTGCCATTCCTGAAATTATTGAAATATTGGACTTGAAAAAAGGAGATTTCCTTCGTGAATGCCTAATAGATACATTAAACAGACAAATTGAAGCACTCGCAAAGTACCAACATGAAAGCGGATTATGGCATACATTACTAAACGACCCATCCTCTTATTTAGAAGCATCTGCCACAGCTGGATTTGCATATGGAATCCTAAAATCCGTTCATAAAAGATATGTAAGCCAGGACTATAAAGAGGTCGCCCATAAAGCTATTGAGGGAATCTTGAAGGAAATTAATCAAGAAGGAGCATTGCAAAAAGTCTCAGTCGGTACCGGTATGGGAGATACATTACAGTTTTATAAAGATATCAGAACAACTACTATGCCTTATGGACAATCGCTCGCGGTTTTATGTTTAAGTGAGTATTTACATTCTTATATTTAATAGATGTTAGTTGGTTCTCTCTAAAAAGGTTTCAGTTGCCATGTACAAAAAATAGAGCGGAATATATTCGGGAGGGAAAGAAATGAAGAGAAACTTTCTACTGGTACTTGTAGGAATATTATTGCTTGCAGTGATTTCCGGTTGTAGCACCAAAACTCAAGCAGAAGAAAAAATCTTACTCAGATTTGCTTATGCAAGTAACAGTCAACCAGTAATCGATTCAATGAAGGAATTTGGAAGATTGGTTTCTGAAAAAACAAATGGAAAGATTGAAGTTCAATATTACCCGGATGCACAATTAGGCGGAGAAAGAGAACTAATTGAATTAACCCAAACGGGAGCGGTTGATATTACAAAAGTAAGCGGATCTGCTCTAGAATCTTTCTCGAAAAAATATTCTATTTTCGGCATTCCATACTTGTTTGATAGCGAAGAACATTTCTATAAGGTAATGGAAAATGAAAAAATTATGAACCCCATTTATCAATCAACGGAAGACCTTGGTTTTGTCGGATTAACTTATTACGATAGTGGTCAAAGAAGTTTTTACATGAAAGATTCTCCAATAGAGACCCCTGCTGATTTAAAAGGCAAAAAAATAAGGGTTATGCAAAGTGAAACGGCTATAAAAATGGTGGAGTTGCTGGGCGGTTCCGCCACACCAATGGGTAGTAATGAAGTATATACCTCATTACAGCAAGGCATCATTGATGGAGCTGAAAACAACGAGTTCGTACTTGTGACGGCTGGGCATGGTGATGTGACAAAATACTACTCTTATGATGAACATACGAGGGTCCCTGATATGGTGGTCATGAATACTGAAAGATTAAAGGGCCTAACAAAGGATCAAAGAAATGCCATTTATGAGGCGGCCAAAGAATCAACAGAATTTGAAAAATCGGTATGGAAAGAAGCAGTTGAAAAGGAGAAACAGACAGCGATAGAAAAACACGGTGTTGTCTTTAATGAAGTAGATAACAAGCCTTTTCAAGAAGCTGTTCAACCGCTTCATGAACAATTTAAAAACAGTAAGGAGTTTTCAAAAACCTATAATGCGATTCGCAGTTTAAGTGAAGATGAGTGATAGGAGGAGGAAATGGTGAAAAGTATCAAAAAAGTGATTGACCGAACGCTTGAATGTATTACGGGTACATTATTCCTTGTGATGGTAACGGTTACAATGTGGCAGGTTATCAGTCGTTATATCCTGAATAGTCCTAGTTCGGTTACAGAAGAGTTTCTTAAATTCGCTTTAATTTGGCTATCGATGTTATCAGCTGCTTATGTGGTAGGGAAAAAGAAGCACATTGCTTTTACACTGTTAAGTGATCGTTTTAAGGATAATAAAAAGTTGTCAATTGATATCGTGATTCAAACGAGTTTCTTATTCTTCTCAGGCATTATTATGTTGTATGGAGGAGCACGGGCAATTTCCATTACAATGGCACAATTATCACCTTCTCTGCATTTACCAATGGGATTGGTTTATCTCTCATTACCAGTCAGTGGAGCATTAGGGCTTTTTTACAGTATTCAAAATATGATCGAACTATTTTCTGAGAAAAAACAAGTAATTACGGATAATGGAGATCAATTTCCAGAAGAGAGAGTTGTTTAAATTATAGAAAGAAGGTGAACTCGCATGGTTTTACAAGCCACGATCATTTTAGTCTTAGTATTTGCCGTTCTACTAGCTGTAGGAATACCGATCGCGATAAGCATTTCAGTCGCTTCCTTGGCAACGGTTTTATTGGTATTGCCATTTGATGTAGCTGTGTTTACATCAGCACAAAAAATGGTGGCCAGTCTGGATAGCTTTTCGTTAATTGCTGTACCGTTCTTTATATTATCAGGAATCATAATGAATAATGGAGGAATTGCCGTTAAGTTGGTGAACTTCTCCAAGGTATTAACGGGGAGAGTCCCTGGTTCCTTGGCTCACTCCAATGTCATGGGAAATGCGCTTTTTGGTAGTATTTCTAGTTCAGCTATCGCGGCATCAACAGCCATTGGAGGTGTGTTGGTCCCACTTCAGGAAAAAGAGGGATATGACAAAAAGTTTGCAGCGGCAGTTAATATTGCTTCGGCCCCAACCGGAATGATTATTCCTCCAAGTACGGCGTTTATTATCTTTTCGTTAATAAGCGGAGGAACCTCCATTGCTGCTATGTTTATAAGTGGGTACGTAATCGGAATTCTATGGGCTCTTGCGATCATGATTGTTGCATTCATGATTGCAAAAAAGAGAAATTTCCCCATCACATCTAAGGCAAAGAATGTTAATGTAAAAAAAATCTTTATTGAAGCCATACCAAGCTTGTTATTGATTTTTATCATTATTGGCGGGATTCTTACTGGAGCTTTCACAGCTATCGAAGCATCTGCCATCTGTGTAGTATATTCATTATTTCTTGCTCTTGTATACTATAAATCACTTACACTCAAACAATTACCGAATATTCTTGTGCAAGCGGTTGAGATGACAGGAATTATCATGCTATTGATTGCAGCGTCCTCGCTCATGTCTTTTGCCATGGCGTTTACTGGTCTGCCAGCAGCGATTAGCAGCTTTGTTTTAGGGATTTCTGATAATCCAATTATCATTCTGTTTATCATGAATATTGTCTTGTTACTCATTGGATGTTTCATGGACGTTGCTCCTGCGATTTTAATCTTTACACCGATCTTTTTACCTATTGCTACTAGCATAGGGGTACACCCTGTCCATTTTGCTATGTTTTTCATTTTTAACTTATGCGTGGGCTCAATTACACCACCTGTTGGTACGGGACTGTTTGTTGGAGCCAGCGTAGCGAAGGTGAAAATCGAGGAAGTTCTCAAGCCGCTCCTTCCTTTTTATGCAGCTATATTTGTTTTATTAATGCTCATTACTTATGTACCGCAAATCAGTTTGTTCTTACCAAATTTACTGGGGCTATAGATGTTCGTAGGAGGGTAAACCTTGTTAAGAAAAGCTAGTATTATGTTGTAAATTAAGTAATCAAAGAAGTTCAGTGATGGACTTCTTTTTTTGTACCCTATTATTAATTTATTTCAATATATTTCGGGAACCGATAGGAATTTGGTTGGAATTGGTTTTAGTGATATATACCCAAACTAATGTTAAATTTCCTTACAAATAAGTGTTTTGAATAAAGGTGTTTTTGAACGACATGCAGAATAAATCAGGTGTATAAATATGTCCTGAGGGGGGCTTTTTATGAAACCAGTTTGTGATGGGTGTTATATCAAAGCTTTGCTAGAAGAAAGTAGAGAAGTAATTGGCCTGTTCCACAACCAATATCTAAGATTGATTCCATGGGTATCTCTTTCAACTTATTCAGAACATGTGGAGTGCTGTTCACTGCTGGTTTTAAAAAATAAATGATGTGGCAGGTTTAAAGAAGTCTCTTTTTGTAAAGAGGTTTTTTTGTTTTATTGCTGCAAATCAATATACCCGACAATCCAAGATATCTAAAACCCAGTATCTTTTGTCAGAAGAACGGGGGAAGATATCGGGATTTTAATTTTAACTTGTGGAATTAAGACTGAAGGGATTACTTATTTTTTAACTTGTAAATTTCTCTGGAGTGTTCGGAAATCATTTGATCATTTCGACTTTGAGAATTGTAGCTCCACAAGAATATGCTTCGGAAGCGATACCTCGCACGAAGGAAAAGTGGTAGCTTTTTCGAGCCATCTGTACTTCGCTCTTCTCTCTACGATAAGTCAACATCGAATCGCTGTTGCTCCTGCGCCAAAGCATATTCAAAGAAGCTGCTGTTCAGCTCGTTGCAAAGCCCATGATGTCTTTTCAAAGATGGCAATCATGTGTTTTGCAAGTGGTTGCTTTCGCTCTTCGTGTTTCCTTTATCTCTTATGCCCTGTGCCTGTCACCTCATCGAAAAAAGTGGAACAAGCTTCTAATTATTCTGGAATGTTTGTTATTGAAAAAGTTCTAAATATATATAACCTTTTCTAAAAAAGTTAGAATTTTATTAAAACACCTTAATTATTACAATAAAAGTGTAAAGAGGATTTACAAAAACGTTAGAGGGGGCAAAAGGAAATAAAAGTTAATCATTTTTACTTCAAGAAATGTAACCGTTATCAAGTTTTTGAAAAAGAATAGAAACAATGGAGGAGAATGATCAATGAATGTATAGCAGCCTAATAGCCCATTAGGGGGATTACCATTTATTAAGAATGCAAGTTCAAAACGCGAATCAAGTTATGACCGTACAGTGGAAAATAGAGATTTTACCGTAGTGGAACCTGGTGCAACTTACGTAATGGCTGATTATTTGCAGCCTCAATGAACTGTTATTTTCCGATGCCATTTGCGGATGGTGCGAAAATTCAATTAATCAATGAAAGTGAAGAAAAAGTAGAGAACTTATTCTATTATGTAGATTATGAGGCATATGACAGCAAGGACCAAATTCCTGATGATATGGGAAGATTCCATGCTACCTGGAACCGTGAAAATCCTTGTAAAAAGGTAGTGTTTGACAGTGATATTGAAAATCCTGCCCCTTGGGACCTTCCAGGTAAAAATACAACGGGTGATGAAAACTGTCATTCTCGATGCGGAAGGGAAAGGCCATTATGTAGGATGCGTCTTAAACATTGACAATTTCGATGCCTCTAATCAAGAGTATACATGGCCAGGCGAGGGTGATGACATGTTCTTCATTGATGGGGAAGAATGGCCGCCATCGATTCATGGTACAGGGACCGAAGATTATTTTAATGCAGCATGGGGTTTTCCTAGTGGTGAATATGCCGGTCCATATCACGGAGTATCTTAGGGAAGCGATGTCCAAGAGCACTTTGGCAAAAGGATAGATAATTTATTTAATAATTAAGGAGGCTTGTTGCGGTGAAGAAAAAAGGGATCCTATCAATTGTTTCATTATTATTAGTATCATCTCTCTTTTTATCGGGTTGTTCGGGAGAAAAAACAGGAAGTTCCGAAGCAAAAGGTGATAACAAAACGATTACGGTTCTTGTTGAAGGGGGAAGCCCGGCCTTTAAGGTAGCAAAAGAAACCGCTGCGGAATTTAAAGAGGAAACAGGCTATACAGTTAAAATTGAATCCGTTCCCTATACCGGAGTCTATGACAAACTTAAGGCTGAGGTAGCTTCACAGGCAGGAGCATTCGATGTTGCAACCATCGATATACTTTGGTTTCCTGCTCTAGCTGGCGGACTTTTACCGTTAGAAGATCTCATGACAGATGACCTTAAAAATGATTTATTCCCAGGATTAGTAGAAGGCGGAAGTTATCAGAATAAGGTTTATGGAATGCCGGTATGGACGAACGCCAAAAATTTAATCTACCGTAAAGATCTTTTCGAAGATGAAAAGAACAAAGCTGATTTCCAAGCGAAGTATGGATATGAGCTACATCCGCCAACAACATGGGATGAATATAGTGATGTTGCCAAGTTTTTTACTAAAGATACCGATAATGATGGAAAAGTGGATATGTACGGAACAACGGTCTTTGGTGCGAACAATGGAGATGCGGTAGCCAGCTGGCTTGATCATGCAGCCCAAGCAGGTGCGAAACCATTGGTAGTTGGTGATAAAGGCAAAGTTCTTGTCAATACGAAACCGTATGTTGATTCTTTACAATTCTTAGTTGATCTTTTGAAAAAGGATCAATCGGTTCCATCAGGTGCACTTGAAATGGCATCTGCTGAAACTTCTGAGCTATTTTGGAATGGAAAATCTGCAATGATGCTTGCATGGGGTCACTTTTATGTCCCTTCAAATGACTCTAAACAATCAAAGGTAGCAGGAAAAGTTGGAAGTGCTCCAATGATTGGCGGAGGAGCACGAATAGGTGCTGTCCCAGGCCCATGGTATCAGGTTATTCCTAGTTCTTCCAAAAAACAGGAGATCGCCAAGGAGTACCTCAACTTTATTTATGAAAAGAATGAACTATTTATGAAATCATTGGGTGTAGCAGCGAGAAAATCTGTATTTGAAAGTTATAGCACGCAGCAGGGCTATGAACATTTGAAACCGCTTATGACGACATTAAGCGGACCACAAACACAAAATCGACCTGCTATTAAGGAATGGCAAGAAATTGAAAGTGAAGCACTCATTCCAGCCGTGCAATATGCCCTTTCCGGTGAAAAAACACCTCAAGAGGCACTTGATTGGGCAGCAGATGTAATCAAAGATTTATTACCGCCACAGTAAAATAATATGTTTAAATAGAACCTTTTCATTGGACTATTTTTTCAATGAAAAGGTTCTAAAAAATAACATTTTGATAGAAAGGAGCGGTTTTGTTGAGACTGAAAAATGGGGCATTATCGACGATCTTTTTCTTTCCTGCAGGGATCTTTATGTTGGTATTTCTGGTCTATCCAATTTTTCTTTTAATTAGAGACAGTTTTTATAAGATTGATATCATTAATCCTTCATTACGAGAATTTGTCGGTTTTGCAAACTATACAAACTCGTTGACTTCCGAACGTTTTTTAAAAGCCCTTTGGAACACAGTGGTATATATAGGAGTAGCGGTGGGTTTCGAGTTTATCTTAGGGCTTATCCTTGCTTTGCTTCTCAGCAATGCTTTTAAAGGAAGCCAATTTATTCGGACTCTATTGTTAAGCCCGCTTATGCTGGCACCTTTAGTTACAGGGATAATTTGGAAGTTTATGCTTAATGATCAATTCGGCATTATCAACTGGGGGCTTTATAAACTTGGAATACTTTCTGACCCGCATCAAATACTCTGGTTATCAGACTCACGTTTTGCACTCTATTCTACGATTATTGCAGACATCTGGTTAACAACGCCTTTCATTATGCTCGTTCTATTAGCAGGTATTAAAGGAATTCCTATTAGTTTATATGAATCTGCTGATATGGATGGGGCCAATAAATGGCATAAGTTCCGTTACATTACTTTTCCTTCTCTTATCCCAGTCGCAACCGTAGCCTTATTAATTCGTATTATTGATGCTGCAAGAACATTTGATATTGTGTGGGTACTAACGCAAGGAGGACCAGGTTTTTCTTCCGAGCTGCTAAGTACTTATATGTATAAGACATTGACCCGATATGGAGAAGTGGGGCAGTCAAGTGCCATGGCCGTCATTTTTATCATCATTTTATTAGTCCTAAGTTCTTTCTTCATTACAAAAATGTGGTCACCTAGGAGAAGACATTCATAAGGAGAGGTGAAATAGATCATGGCCCACACGCCAATAAAAGAAACGATTGTTGAAAAACCAGTTTGGCTTACTAGTTTTCATTTTAAACATAAAATATGGACGCTGATTGTATTGGTGGTCACCTGTTTACTGGCTTTATTATTCCTAGGTCCGTATCTCTATCTACTATTAACATCATTGAAACCATCCGCCGAGGCAGTGACTGCACCCCCGACTTTATGGCCCTCGAAATTTTCAATAGAAAATTATAGGAAAATGTTCGAATACTTGCCTATAGGAAAGTACTTTTTTAATAGCTTAATTACGGCCGGTGCCAGCACCATTTTAAGCGTATTCTTTGGTGCGATGGCTGCTTATGGAATTTCTAGGTTTTCTTCCATAACAGGAAGTTACTTTTTGTTATTTACGTTAGTGATCAGAATGGTACCAATGATTAGTATTGCGATTCCGATGTATATGATTATAAAAAGTATGGGCTTGATTGATACCCATTTTGCCTTAATCTTGGTGTATACCAGCTTAAATGTCCCATTTGCCATTTGGTTAATGATAGGTTTTTTTGACTCGGTTCCAAAGGAATTTGATGAAGCGGCAAGGGTGGATGGATGCAGCTGGATCGGGGCCTTTATCAGAATTATTCTTCCGGTGTCACTTCCTGGACTGGCAACGACTGCTATCTTTACTTTTATGTTAGCTTGGAATGATTTTTTGTTCTCGTTACTCATGACCAGTACGAATGCCAAAACGGCGACAGTAGGAATTTCAGAATTTTTAACTGCTTATAATCTTGATTTAGGGCCAATGACAGCTGCGGCCATCTCATTTAGTCTGCCTGTTATGATATTTTCCTTTTTCGTACAGCGTTATATTGTAAGTGGCATGACTTTAGGAGCAGTAAAAGAATAACGACTTGATCTTGAATCAAGGAAAAAGTAGTTTATGAACAAACACACTAAATTGATAGGAGAATTTATTTATGGCTAGTAAAAATTATTACGACGTAACAGAGTGGCCTGTCGGTAATCCTTATGAGGATATTGGTGAGGTAATCAATAGCATTATAGCAGATATTAAAAGTAGGCAAACGGACACTGATGTGAATAAAGGCGGAAAGCCGGGTGCGGTTATCTATATTCCACCGGGAGATTATCATCTTGGCAGTCAAGTAGTTATAGACATCAGTTATCTTAAAATTATGGGTTCTGGACACGGGTTTACATCTTCGAGTATTCGTTTTAATACTTCTGAGAATGAATGGGCGGATTTGCATGAATTGTGGCCGGGAGGAAGTCGCATACTCGTAGATATTCCCATAGAAGTAAATGACGAGGAATATAAAGGAGCTGCATTTTATGTTGAACGAAGTGGAAATCCCCGAATAAGTTCGGTAGAGTTTTCTGACTTTTGTATTGATGGTTTGCATTTTATTGAAGATGGTTCAGGAGAAACAAATCCGGAAAACACATACACTAACGGGAAAACGGGTATTTATGTTGCAAGTGCTTGTGACTCATTTCGGATTAAAGGCATGGGGTTTGTGTATTTAGAGCATGGAATTACTATTTATCATGCAGATGCACTGACTATACATGATAATTTCATAGCTGAATGTGGTAACTGTATAGAACTACGAGGTTGGGGACAGGCTTCAAAAATAACCGATAACTTGATAGGAGCCGGTTTTAAAGGATATTCAATTTACGCTCAAAATTTTGGTGGACTTTTGATTACAGCGAATAATGTTTTTCCGCGAGGTGCGAGCAGTATCTATTTTGATGGTGTGACACGTTCTAGTATCACAAATAATAGACTTCACTCATTTTATCCAGGAATGGTGGTATTCAGGGAAAATTGTTCGGAAAACTTGGTTTCTTCAAATCACTTTTTACGTGACCATGAACCTTGGACTCCTTTTCTGGGAATAGACAATGGTTTAGATGATTTGTATGGTCTCCTCTATATCAGTGGCAATAATAATTCTGTAATTGCTAATCACTTTTCTGAAGTAATTAATACTCAGAACATCAAGCCGGTAGGTGCAACACCTGTAATCATACGTATTGTTTCGGGTAATGGAAATTATATTTCTAATAATCATGTTGTTGCCACGGAGGTTCATGCCAAGATAAGTGATTCTTGTTTCTCTGCGCAAGTAGAAGCTTTGTTGACTACCAAAGCATCAGAGCCGCTTACCGTAACAACAGTATTGGTAGAAAAAGAATCGCTTCAAAATACGATTCTTGATTCGGGAAGTGATGCACAGGTTGTTATGGACAAGACTGTAAATGCATTCAGAGCCACTCCAACGCCAGGAGCATAAATAATATATTCAACTATGTTTTTGTGGTAGTTTTTGTTCCAAAGTTTCAATTGCAAGTCGGACACTTGAAAGTCTTTTTGGTTCTAAAACACAATATTTTGTCGGCGATTTCGACGGCCATAGCTTTACAATTGATGGTTCCGATCAAAAAGTCAAATGGCTAGATAGCGGCAAGGATAATAATGCTGGAGTCAGTTGGTCAGACACAATAGATGCGAGACGAATTTATATCGGCTGGATGAGCAACTGGAGGTATGCAAACGAAACTCCGACTCAAGGGTGGAGAGGTGCGATGACGCTTCCACGAGAACTATTTCTGACATCCACGGGTCTGTTGATTCAAAAGCCAATAAAGTAACTGGAAAATCTCCGTGCCGAACATATCCACCTTGAGAATCAAATACTAGAACCAGACACAAATCTCCTTTTGAACCTTCAAGGAACGACTTGTGAAATGATTGTGGAATTTGAGTTTGAAGTAGCAAAGGAATTTGGGATAAAAGTGTTGAAATCAGCCAAAAAAGAAACAGTGATAGGGTATAATGTTGAAAAAGAGGAAATTTACATTGATAGAAGAAACTCAGGTGAAACCACTTTTAATGGATTCTTTCCATCTATCGATCTTTCTTCGATTGAGGTATTTACAAATAATGGGGAAATGACCATGACCAGTCTGATCTTTGAATTAGCTCATCCGCAATCATATTAAAAAGTGGATTGGCTTGACCGATGGACAGTGAACCAATCAAGTATTCTATCACCAGAGTAAGTATGACCATGGACAAAATTTATAAACTGGAGAAACATAATGGCTAAACTAATGAGACTCATCGAATCTCCAATTAAGCGGAAGATTATCTTATTAGCACTGTTTTCAGCACTTATCCCTTTACTTGTTATTGGTCCTTTAACGTTCATTTATTTTAGTAAAGTAATAGAAAATAAAGTGTCTACCACGATTGATAACTTTTTAACGATTGTCGATTGGAATATTAATGCTTTTGCAAGCAATGTAGAGAATTTATCGAATGACATCTTTCTTTCAAATGAAATACAGTCTTATTTAACCTATAAAAAAACAGATGCAAAGTTATACAGATTAGAAACGTCATCTCTAGAAAACTTGAATAATATTACAGTGGTAAATAACCCCTATATCAATGCGATTTACGTTGGGAATGAAAATCACGGCTTTTTGAAAGTAAACCGCGGGGAACGGAATTTGAAATATGACATCTATCAAGCGGTAAAAAAGTCCAATATCTATCCGCGTTTACTCCATAGTCAGTGGCAGGGTGAATGGCTAAATGGCAGTAATTTAGAACTTGTGAAAGATAGTAATCAATCTTTACTTTATGGAAGAAATATTCGAGATCTTGGAACGAAGGAACAAATTGGGACTGTCCTGATTGATCTTGATCGATCTTATTTTGAAAATATGTTTAAAAATAGTAACCCTCCAGGCGATATATTAATAGTGGATGGGGATAAAATCCTGTTTTCTAGCAGCAATCGTTTCTCCTCCTCTCAGGTAGCCAAAATCATTCAAGGTCGTGAGGAAAGCGGAACAAGTAAAAAAGTAATCAATGGAACACGATATTTCTTTAATTATCATACAAACAAAAAAACAAATTGGGATGTCGTCAGTATGATCCCCTATGAAACGATTGTTCGTGAGGTTAACCAACTTCGATTGATAACGATTTCATTACTAGTGATCGCATTAATCATCTCCTTAATTTTTGCTTTATTTATAACGAGGAGAATAACAAACCAGTTAAGTTTGCTGCGCATGGTTACGGAAAAAATGGAAAAACGAGAGGAAATAGTAGGTATTCATTTTAACAATGAGGATGAAATTGGGGAGATTGGGAAACAGATTATTCACCTTTATAATTGGAATAATCATTTAACAAAAAGGTTATATAAATCACAGATTAAGGAAAAGGAAGCAGAGCTATTAGCCTTGCAAAGCCACATTAATCCGCATTTTTTATATAATACGTTGAACACCGTTTATTGGATGGCAGAGAAAGTACAAGCGAAACAAATAGCAAAAATTGCGATCAACTTGTCGAAAATCTTTAAGCTTACCTTAAATGAAGGAAATCATATTACCTCCGTAAATAATGAAATCGAGCAAGTAAAAAGTTATCTGGATATCCAAAATATTCGTTTTGACCATAAAATCCACTACACATTTATGATTGAACCTGAAATTATGGAAGAAAGTATCATTAAATTGCTGTTACAGCCCATTGTAGAAAACTCTGTTTACCATGGGTTAGAACATCAGGAAAGCGGAACGATCATGATTGAAGGGACAAAGGTCGAGGAAGGTTTACTTTTCATTATTCGTGATACCGGAAAAGGATTTGACATGAATGTCTTAGATAATAACAAAAAGGGTTATGCTTTAAAAAATATTAATGAACGATTGAAGCTTTATTATGGAAAGGAATATGGATTAAAGATTGAGAGTGAAATAGGAAAGGGAACTACCGTTTATCTTAAGGTTGGACTAAAGAATGATGAAATCATCCATGACAAGCTTTAAGGAGAATTCTATTATGTATAAACTTTTAATTGTTGATGATGAAAAAATTGTAATTGAAGGCTTAAATTCAGCAACTAACTGGCAGGAGCATCAAATTGAAATTGTAGGATCTGCTTCAGACGGAGAAGAAGCACTTAAAGAAATTATGAATAAGAATCCTGATATTGTGTTAGCTGATATAAGAATGCCTAAATTAAATGGATTGGATCTCATTCAAGAAACAAAGGCTCTTAATCTAGATACTGTTTTTATCATTATAAGCGGCTATTCAAAGTTTGATTACGCCAAAAGGGCGATTCAACTCGAGGCAATCGACTATCTGGTTAAACCTATTGAAGTAGAAGAAATTGTTCATTCTATTAAAAATGCCATTTTAAAACTAGAAAAAATAAAAAATGAAAAACAAGCAACGGAACGGATGAATGAATATCAAATGGCTTTAGAAGAAAAGCGTGTTCTTGATTTCTTGGTTGGCCAAAGATTTGTTGCGCCGGAAAAGGATCAAAAGCTACAACGTTTTTCTTTTTTAAACATCGGATTGAAGGGGTTTTCCTGGGAAGATTCAAATGCCACTGGAAAAATTCAAGCTTCCTTAGAGCGTATAAAAAGCCTATTAGAAAACAGGAAGATAGAGAGCTTTATCTATACGATTGATAGTGAAATCGTCATCATGTTTTCAAACTCTGGTTCAGAGTTTGGGAATGACTTGGTTCAGGATCTTGTGTCATTGATCTATCATGATATAAAAATAAAACCGATGGTTGGAATCAGTAATATCTATGAAACGATTTCGGGCATAAAGAAAGCCTATAGTGAAGCAAAAGAAGCGTTGAAAAATGGTATTTTTTCAAACCAGTTCATCACCTATTATAAAGAATTAGAAACGTTCAATCATTCCTTTGGCAATCGTATTATTGAAAAAATTGATACATTTTTTAATGAAAAAGGCCCGGACCTTCTTAGCGGCATGAATCTTTTTATGGACAAAATTTTTCTCGATTGCCAAAAGAGCAGCCTGCCCCCAGAAAAATCAAAATACGTCTGTTTTAAAATTGTTAATCATTTCTTGGAATTTATCGAAAGTGAATATGAAGTTAGTAAAAGTGGCGGCGAACGATATTTAGTCTACCAAGAATTAAATCAACTTCAGTCTATGGAAGAAATCAGAGTTTGGCTTGAACAATTTATTGAGCAATCAACTGTTTTTTTAAATGAAAACCACGTTTCCTATAATGAAAAATTAATCATCGATTTAAAAAGTTTCATTCATGCTAATTATAAAGATCCAATCGTTCTAGATGATTTAGGCAAGCTGTTCCATAAGAACCCTGCCTACCTATGCAGCTTGTTTTCTAAGGCAGTCGGCAACACCATCTTTGAATATATTACAAAGGTCAGATTAAAAAATGCAAAAAAACTATTAAGAACCACAAATTTAAAGGTATCCGAAATTTGTAAGCAGGTAGGCTACGAAAATCAAAAATACTTTAATCAAGTATTCAAGAAAAATATCGGAACAACCCCTGGTCTCTATCGTTCACAGCACATACTAAAGTAAGTGTTGGACGAGAGTAATTTGTTGGGGGAGGACACATGAATTTATGTGCTCGGACGAGTGTTATTTAGAGTACCCGCTTGAATCAATGTGCGAAATGGAGAATAATTCAATTAAGCCCCTGGAGGCGATTGGTAAATGAATAGACAAAAGATGAATCTTCGAAATATCTTTACAAAAATAGTAGCGAGACTTATTTTCTGAGTTCTCTATATATGCAATGTTTTTATATCCTTCTCCTTTCCTTCTAAAGTGGTCTGCCTCCTAGAGTGCCAGACCACTTCGTAGCTTAGTTCATACGGAACTAGGCTATTTTATTTTATTAAACAAAAAGCACCACAAATACGGTGCAAATTTATATACATTTTTAGCTGTAAAGTTACGTTTTGTTATTGGAAACGGAACCCGTTAGATTTTGAATCACTCTTTTTGTTTTCCTCAATCTCGTTTTATAACATCTTCATAAAATCTTCTTCATATGCTATGTCTATTGCTGTTTGCGGTTTCAACGTCGAACGCTATAAAGTCTTCCATTAGAAATGCACCCTTCCTTTTTAACGATAATAGCGAGTGTAGTAAGGATAAGTGTTATGGCCATATTCTTCTGGATCTTCTTGATAGTAGTGAATTAATGATAATACTTTGTCTTTTAGCTCTTCTTTAGTGGGAGCAAAGCAGCTTCTACTGTAACCGACGAATCTCCATATTCACGCTTTTCTTTGTATCACTTCGCCATTTTTATCCACGTAATTTACAAGGCCGTGAATAACGTATCCTACTTGATTCTCTATTTGCCACAATTGATAGGTGTGAATATTTCTTAAACTCTTATAGTCTAATAGTTTTTTAGTGAGAAATTGATATTCCTTTTCCCCATTGTCAAATAAGAAAATAAGCACATCCTCTCTCAAATGAAATTCAACAGAAACAAGAGTTTCAAATGATGGAGGAAAAACCATTTCTTTATTGGTTCCAGGAACGCCTCCGATCTGGATTGAGTATAAGGGAATTTAGTCGTAACCCACACCAAGTCAATTCAAAATTTATGTTCCAAGGGAGAGATTAATCCGTTTTATCAAAGCATTAAGGGGGAAATAAGCCTGAGAGTCCTACCAAATGCTCCTTTTTTACTAAAGAATTATTTAGAGGAAAGTAAAAGGAATAATTACCCACAGGAAACAATTTCAAAAGGAACAGATAACATGTACCAAAAGTGTAGCGTAAATGGTTGTATTGCTAAGATACCAACTATAAAAATTACAGAATGGAATGGACGTTGTCCTCGACATAACCAAGGGTTGCTTAGTTGAGAAGGAGTTCTTAGTCCCGACTCAAAAGAAATCCGTTGTAATGTTGATAAACCCACCAACATCTAATTGTGTTGTCAATTACAGTCCACTCACGTGGAGTGCTGTTCACTACTTGTAAGAAAAGATAAATAAAGGATGTAATAGTGAGTAGAGAGCCTTTCCTGAGTGGAAGGCTCTTTGTTTTTAATATAACTACGGGGCAAATATAACACTTACCGCTTATACAGCTTATGAGCGGTATGTTACAAAGTGTTCTTTTTAATAAACCCAAGCATAAACATTTAAGAGAGATAATAACAAAAGGTGTGTTAAGGATGCATGAGATGTCGCTTATGTCTGAAATTATAAAAATAGTTTCTGAAGATGCTAGATTACATGGTATAAGCAAAGTAGACAAAATAGATGTGATTATTGGTGATTTATCAAATGTACTGCCTGATGCTCTAGAGTTAGCATTTTTCCATTTTCGGAAACAAGGATTAGGCATTCTTGGTGAAAATACAAACTTAGAAATTATACGTGAAGTGGCGATAGCAAAATGTCAAACATGTCTGTTTGAGTTTACACCCGACTATAGAATGGCGCTATGTCCAAAGTGCGAACTACCAAATTGTTTACTCGTTTCCGGTGAAACCTTTAGGGTTGAATCATACGAAGGAAGTGATGAACTGTGAAAATCAAGTTACAAGAAGATGTGTTAAAAGATCAAATCTTGGCTGCTGCATTCAATAGAGAAACCTTTAAAAAAAAACATACTCTTGTCATTAACGTAATGAGCTCTCCAGGGGCGGGTAAAACGACTTTACTGGAAGAAACGATTAAAGCCTTAATGAATGAGTTTCATATGGCTGTGATAGAAGGAGATTTAGCAACGGATCTGGATGCAGAAAGATTACGTTCGCTAGGAGTCCAAACAGTTCAAATTAATACGGTAGGGGGATGTCACCTTGATGCAAGGATGATTACGAAAACATTACCGGATTTTGATCTAGACTCCATTGACATTCTCTTTATTGAAAACATTGGGAACTTAGTTTGTCCATCTGGTTATGATTTAGGACAAGATTATAAAGTGGTGGTTTTAAGTGTTCCTGAAGGAAATGATAAAATCCCGAAATATCCTGTTATGTTTCGACGTACAGATGTAACAATTATTAATAAAATTGACCTCCTTCCTTATGTATCTTTCAATTTAGAAGAAGCGAAAAGAAACTTAAAAGAAATTAACCCACAAGCGCAATTGAAAGCATTATCTGCAAAAACGGGTGAAGGGATGGAAGGATGGATCAATTGGATAAAGGATGCTTATCTTCAATGTACAAAGCGATAAAAGTAATCGTGACTGGAAAGGTGCAGGGAGTTGGTTTTCGCCCATTTATCTACCATCTTTCAAAACAATATCAACTCAATGGAACGGTCCAAAATAACCTAAATAGTGTCACCATTATGGTTGAAGGAGAAGAAAGAAATTTAGAGAAAATGGTGGATGAAATCAGAAGGTATCCTCCTAGATTGGCAAAAATTAATGAGATAAACATTCATCAAATTCCACTCGCCCATTATAAAGAATTTACGATTATTCCCAGCCGAAAAAATGGACGGTCTATTCCCTGGATACCTGCGGATGCGGCGATTTGTAAGAAATGTTTGGATGAAATGAACGACCCATATAATCGACGTTTTCACTATCCATTTATTAATTGCACTCAATGCGGACCGCGCTATACGATTATCAATCGTCTTCCTTATGACCGTCCAAATACGACAATGAAGGAATTTCCTATGTGCCATGATTGTGGAGAAGAGTATGAAGATCCATCGAATCGAAGGCACCATGCTCAGCCTATTTGTTGTTCAGATTGTGGACCAACCGTTACGCTTTATGACCAAGGTGAGAAACCATTAGCTGAAAATCAATCAGCCATCATGCAAACGATTGATCTGATTAAAGAAGGAAAGATTGTGGCCATTAAAGGAATAGGTGGCTTCCATTTAGCTTGTGATGCTTATCAAGAGAGTGTTGTTGACCGGTTAAGACATGTAAAGAAACGACCGCAGAAACCGTTGGCGGTCATGGTCAAGTCTTTAGAGGTGGCAAGAAATCTATGTCATATTTCCAGCCAAGAAGAAGATCTCCTGACGAGCCCCGAAATGCCGATTGTTATTTTACAAAGAAAAAGAGATGGAGTATTACCACAAAATATTTATCCAGGTTTATCAACACTTGGGATTATGTTGCCTTATACTCCTCTACATCATCTTTTATTTGAGAATAATAAATTGGAATGTATCGTGATGACGAGTGCTAATCCTTCTGGTTTCCCTATTTTATATAAAGATGCTCATTTAGAACATTTACAAAACTTATGTGATTATATATTAACTCATAATCGTAAAATCGATTTTCCTATTGATGATTCGGTTGTTCAATGTGATGAAGAAAATACGATATTTATACGGCGTGCTAGAGGATTTGTTCCAGAGCCGCTTAAAACAACATCCAATGTGGATCATATTATTGCATTTGGAGGAAACCAAAAGAATACATTCTCCATCGGAAAACAGAATAACATTGTCATGAGTCCTCATGTAGGTGATTTAGAAAACGAAGAAATGATTGCCTCCTTTGAAGAACAACTGCATCATTATAAAGAATTTCTAGGGGTTAAAGAAGTGAATGTGGCTGTCGACAAGCACCCACTATACACATCCACTTCTATCGCCAAAAAACTCAATCGTAAAATTATATCCATTCAACACCACCATGCACACCATGTATCTTGTATGGAAGATAACGGTCTTACCGAACCTTGTTTAGGTATTATATTAGATGGTACAGGATATGGAGAAGACGAGAATATTTGGGGCTTTGAATTTCTTTATGGAGATGCAAAATCTTTTGAACGACTAGCTCACCTGAAATACACTCCTCTTCCAGGTGGAGAAAAAGCCGTGAAAGAACCATGGAGAAATGCAGTTGGGATGCTGCTTTATTACTGGCCGCAAGAGGGAAAAGATTTATGTATGAAACTTTTTCCTGAGAGATTAAAAGAAATAAACATTATGGAACAGATGATAGTCCATCAGATGAATACGCCTATGGCTGGAACATGTGGCCGCCTGTTTGATGCCGTTAGTGCCATTTTAGATATCTGTTCGATTTCAACGTATGAAGGCGAAGCAGCGATCAAATTATCTGATTATATGAATAGAACCGAACTTGAAAGCACAGGGGAGATGTATTCATATCATCTAATAACACACACTCCAAACCAACTTCAACTTGACTTATCTCCTATGCTTTATCAAATCATTCAAGACAAACTTCAACAATCCACTACTGCAATCATACAGAAGTTTCATACCACATTGGTGTCTTGCTGTATACAGATGATTTTAACACTATTGAGGAATAGACCAGATTTAAATAGAACAGTCGTACTGTCAGGTGGCTCCTTCCAAAACGTTTTTCTTGCCAGAGAGATTCAGAAAGGTCTTCAAAAAGAAGGATTTAACGTCTTTACACATAAACATGTCCCCTGTCACGATGGAGGCTTATCATTAGGACAAATCATCATTGCTGCTCATCAGTTGTAAGGATGATAAAAGAAATGAAGGTGGTGAA
The DNA here is from genome assembly GCF_050971805.1 of Robertmurraya mesotrionivorans. Lineage (NCBI taxonomy): Bacteria > Bacillati > Bacillota > Bacilli > Caryophanales > Bacillaceae > Robertmurraya > Robertmurraya mesotrionivorans. The sequence goes on from NZ_JBPCCH010000001.1 coordinate 554,014, forward strand.
TTAATTTGTGCTTAGGAGTACCAGCCAAAGTCATTGAAATTGAAGGGGAAAGAGCTCTTGTAGATGTAATGGGTTCGAGGATGTATGTAGGGATCTTTTTTGTTCCAGAGGTTAGAATCGACGATTATGTTTTACTTCATGCGGGGCAGGCCATTACCGTAGTGGATGAGGAATATGCCAAAGAGAGTATAGAAGAATGGAGGAATGTGTTAGATGGCAGACATGGACCATTTTTCAGATCCGGTCTTAACTCGTAATTCAGTTGAAGCAGTTATCGATTTAGCGAAGAGATTTAAAGAAGAAAAAGGCAGAATTCCAGTATTCATGGAGGTATGTGGTTCACATACGATGGCATTAGCCAAAACAGGAATAAAAGCGAGATTGAAAGATTATGTACAGTTGATTGCGGGACCGGGATGTCCTGTATGCGTCACAGATCAAAAGTCGATCGATGCAATGATCCAATTATCAGAAGAGCCTAACACAATTCTTTGTACTTTTGGCGATATGATGCGTGTTCCTGGTTCTAAATCTACTTTAATGAAAGCGAAAACAGATGGAAAGGATATCAGAGTCGTTTACTCTCCATTAGATAGTGTGAAAATAGCAGAGGAAAATCCTGATAAGGAAGTCATTTTTTTAGGAATTGGATTTGAAACAACGATTCCAATTCTCGCTCTTGCAGTTCGCGAGGCAGCAAGAAAGGATGTAAATAATTATTCGATATGGATGACAACAAAATTGGTGGAGCCTGTTTTAAGAGCACTTCTTAGTTCGGGAGAAGTAAAGCTTGATGGATTTCTTTTGCCTGGTCATGTTTCCGTTGTTTTAGGAAAACAGAGCTACCGTTATTTAGTGGAAGAATATGCTATTTCGGGTGTCATTACTGGTTTTGAATCCGTTCAGTTACTCAGTGGGATTTATAAGCTGCTGAATCATCAGCTGGAAAAAAAGGTTAAAATCATCAATGATTATACATATGTTGTAAGAGATAAAGGAAATGTCGTTGCTCAAAGTTTACTAGAAGAGTATTTAGAAGCCCATGATGAGGCATGGAGAGGGATGGGGACGATTCCTAAAAGTGGATTAGTTCTCAAAGAGAAATATGCGCAATACGATGCAAAAAAGAAGTTTAACATTTTGATAGGGGTGCCGAGAGGAACCAAATGCCGCTGTGGTGAAATTGTTCGAGGATTAATTACACCAGAAGAGTGTGTGCTGTTCAGTAAAGGTTGTACTCCCACTCATCCTATTGGTCCATGTATGGTATCAACAGAAGGAACCTGTGCGGCACATTATCAATTCATGAGGGAGGTGTAACCGTAGTGCAACGAATTAGTCTAGCTCATGGAGAAGGTGGAGAATTAACACACCAACTGATACAAGATATCTTTATTCAATCATTTGGACATTCAGAGGAAACACTGTTTGATTCTGCGATTCTTACCATTCCTACGCAAACCATCGCTGTAACAACAGATAGTTATGTGATAAAACCTATTTTCTTTCCTGGTGGAAATATAGGTAAGCTGGCTATCACAGGAACAGTAAACGATTTAGCTGTAAGTGGTGCTATTCCTCACGTGATAACTGCTGGATTTATTATTGAAGAAGGGTTTCCGATAAAAAGTCTAAAAGAGATTGTTAACACTATGGCAGGGGAAGCAAAAAGAGCCGGGGTGAACATTATTGCTGGTGATACGAAAGTAGTCGAAAAGGGGAGTGCGGATGGCCTTTTTATAAATACGACAGGGATTGGTGTGATGCAAGAACAGCATCGATTGAAACCTGAAATGGTTCAAGAAGGAGATTGCGTAATCATTAGCGGTACAATAGCGGATCATGGGGTCGCTATCCTGAGTGCTCGCCAGGAGCTAGGGTTGCTCACAGATGTTAGAAGTGATTGTGCATTATTAAACCACATGATTCATGAGCTCTTGGAGGAAGTCAAAGGAATTCGGATCATGCGGGATCCAACAAGGGGGGGATTAGCCACAACTCTAGTAGAGCTATGTGAAGACTTTCATTTTACAATTGAAATAGATGAAGCTTCTATTCCGGCACGTAGGGATGTTCAAGGTGCATGTGATATTTTAGGTTATGATCCTCTTTACCTAGCAAATGAAGGGAAAGTAGTTATCATCGTTGATTCAAATGATAAACAAAAGGCACTTGATATCTTGAAGAATCATGAGATAGGAAAGGATGCAAGTGTTATTGGTCAAATTACATCCTGTCATATTCAATCCGGGAAACTACTTTTAAAAACAGCTGTTGGTACAACAAGAAGACTTAATCGCCTATCTGGTCAGCTTTTGCCTAGAATTTGTTAATCATTTTGATATGTAAGCATAGGATAGGGCAAACGGCCTAAAGGGGAGAGCATCATGCAAAACATCGAAATGATTAGAATGCAAATAAATTATCTTGTTACACAAGCACGTCATGATATTTATACGTTATCTACCTTGAGTGACACTTCCATGAAGCCGCAAATTTTTCAACGGTTATGGGATGCACTATCAACTATTCATTTTCTTAGTGAATGGCTGGCAAATCAAGCGAAGAATAGTGATCATATTTTACCTTCACAACCATCTATGCCTGTTCCTTCAGGGAATTTAAATCACTCACAAATTCCTCCTTTACCCAATCCACCTATATCACAGTCTAATCAACGAACGTTTACAGTTGGAGAATTAGCCACATTTACTGGGAAAAATGGGAGACCAGCTTATGTTGCGGTCAATGGCATTGTCTATGATGTGACAAACAATCGGGCTTGGGCAGCTGCTACTCACTTTGGCTTAATTGCAGGCAAAGATTATACACAGGAATTTGCTTCTTGTCATGCTGGGCAACAATCGATCTTAGCTACACTACCTGTTGTAGGGAGGTTGGTTTAATGGAAGGGAAAATTTTGCCACCAGAGTCTTTAACAAATGAAGCCATTGCGGAAAGGTTAACAAGTACGGCACTGGAGAGCCTCAAAAAGAGGATTATCAAGAAAAAAAACCTCATTTACTTAGAATTAAATGGTTGTTCCGGTAATATCATTTCCTTGTTAAACGGGCAGAATCCCGACTTTGAGTACACGTTAAATTCAATGGTTGATCTTAAGTTTTGCAATAGTTTAATGGCTGCTGAAGGAGAGCGGGCGATCGAAAAACTAATAAATGCGATGGACGAAGAGTATATTCTAGCAGTTGAAGGAGCTGTGGCGTTAAAAAACAATGGTTTATTCAATATTATCGGCAGCTGGCAAGGAAAGCCTCTTACAGGCCTTCAAGCAGCTAAGATGCTCGGGGAAAAGGCTTCACATATTTTAGCCGTGGGGGCTTGTGCCACACATGGCGGGGTGTCAGCAGCAAAACCCAATCCATCCCAATCTGTGGGGTTGCAACAGGTCCTGCCTGACAAAAACATGATTAAACTTCCCGGATGTCCTGTTCATCCAGACTGGTTTTTAGGGACATTAGCGCATCTTTTATTATATGGGGAGCCGGAAACAGACAACTTAGACCGGCCATTAATGTTTTATAGCACGCTTATCCATGACCGGTGTCCAAGAAGACCGTTTTTTGACCGAGGCATTTTTGCTGAAAAATTAGGGGATAAAACATGTTTATTTAAGCTCGGATGCCGGGGCCCTGTGACGAGAGTAGATTGTCCAACAAGGCAATGGAATGGTCATGTGAATTGGCCGATAGGAGATAATACGCCATGTATTGGCTGTGCTCAGTTTGGTTTTCCAGATGCTATGGCGCCGTTCATTAGTTATGACACGACAAGGGTGGTGAAGAATGAGTAAGAGAATCGTGATTAATCCGTTGACACGAATAAGCGGTTTTATGGAAATTGATGTGATTATCGACCAGAATCAAGTCGTTGATGTCAAAACAAAAGGAAATTTATTTCGCGGCTTTGAGCAAATGTTAGTAGGAAGAAGTCCGTTCGATGCCGTTTATTTTACTCAGCGAATATGCGGCATTTGCTCTGCAGCCCACTCAATGGCTTCATCCCTTGCTTTAGAAGATGCGTTAAACGTTGAACCAATGGAACAAGGAAAATATTTACGAGATATCATCCATTGTTGTGAGTTTTTACAAAATCATATCCGCCATTTTTATCAATATACTGTTCCTGACTATGTAAAGATTGAACAAAATTCTCTTTTCCAGACCGACCATGACGATTTTCGATTACCCAAAAACATTAATGACCGGATTTCACAGCATTACTTTGATTCCCTCAAGTTCAGTCGTCTAGCTCACGAGATGTTAGCCGTTTTAGGTGGTAAAGCTCCCCATAATCATGGGGTTTTTATTGGAGGGATAACCACACAGGCAACAGCCGAGAAAGTCGTTCATATCGATTCTATTTTAGGGGGAATTTCCAGATTTATTGATGAAAAAATGATCCCAGATGTATATGACATTGCGCACTTCTATGCAGACTATTTTCGCATAGGCGGAGGGTATGGCAACCTTTTAACCTATGGTGCTTTTAACCATTATAAGGAGTTAGGCACACTATATGTGGATCCGCTTGTATCCACAACGGAATCTGTTGAAGCATTTGATGAACGTAAAATTCAAGAAAAAATAGATTACTCCTATTTCAAATCAATAACTAACAGCAACCAACCAAATGAAGAAGTGACAGAGCCGGATATGGACAAAGAAAAAGCCTATTCCTGGGTGAAAGCACCAAGATATAATGGGCTCCCTATTGAGGTCGGACCGTTGGCAAGATTAATACTAAGTGGAGCGTATAACAACGGAATCTCCGCTATGGATCGAACGATTGCCAGAGCACTAGAAGCAAAGAAAATCACAGAAATTATGAAAATATTACTTCAGCAAATCATTCCAGGAGTAGATGTGCAAAAAAAATATGAACTCCCAGAATTGGCATCTGGAAGGGGGTTAGTGGATACAACGAGAGGGGCACTAGGTCATTGGCTAAAGATTCGAGATAAGAAAATCTCCTTCTATCAAATCATTACTCCTTCCACATGGGATTTCTCAACTAGGGATGATAATGGTTTTAGAGGTACTGCTGAAGAAGCCTTAGTCGGTACGCCTATTCAGAATCCAGATAAACCTGCGGAGATTGGCAGAATTCTTCGTTCCTTTGATCCGTGTATGTCATGTGCGACTCATGTATATAGTCCAGGAAAACAAGTAAAAACCATAAAGGTGTTTTAATGGAAAAAATAATTGTTTTAGGTATTGGCAATCAATTAATGATGGATGATGGAATTGGAATTTATCTAATTGAGCAACTATCCATGCTGAATCGTACCCCGTATGTATCTTTTTTGATTGGAGAATCAGATATTGATTACTGCATGGATCAAATAATGAAAGCTACATTTGTAATCATTGTGGATGCTGTATTTTCAGGAAACAAACCAGGAGAGCTTACCGTTTATCCACTTGCTAATTTACATGAATATCAAACTTTAAACATATCAGCGCATAACTTTCACTTGTTTCAATCATTGTATCAGCAGAAAGAATCAAAAAAGGGTTATCTCATAGGAGTAGAGCCTTATGAGATAAGGTTCCATATAGGATTAAGCAAAACTTTAAGAGAAAAATGGAAAACGATTTTACAAGATGTATCACAGACCATTGATAGGTTGATTGCAAAGAATTGAGTGTGTTATAGATCTTCAGATTATCAAATCAGATGGAGTAGCGATTGAAGAAGCAATCAATAGATAAAAAAGGTCAACCAGAAATCTGGCTGACCTTATAATACGAACGGGTGCGTTAGTTAGAAAAGGAGCGTTAAATACATATTTTACTACAAAGTCCTGTGCACACTCTCCATTTGCTCGGCAATGTTCTTCCCTAACCGTTTCGACTGCGCCGTTGCCTCTTTGATACATTCAACAAAAGCTTCTTGTACACCGTGCCCTGCAAGAATTTTTAATCCAGCTTCTGTTGTTCCGCCAGGACTTGTTACCGCATGGCGAAGCTCCTGTGGTGTTTTTGTCGTTTTGGCTACCATTTGTGCTGCCCCTATTAAGGTTTGAACAATTAATTGTTGTGCCATATCTCGCTCTAAGCCTATTTCAACGGCGCTTTTTTCCATTGCTTCGATCAAATAATAGATATAGGCAGGACCACTACCGGATAGGCCTGTGACCGCATCTAACTGGTGTTCCTCTACAAAAGCTGTCATTCCCACTGTATCAAAAAGCATTTGCACATTTCTTTTTTGATCGTCATCTACTTTGGCATTGACAGCAATCGCTGTGGCGGATTGTCCTACGGCTGCTGATGTATTAGGCATCGCTCGAACGATCGCAAGCTGCTTTTGTGAGAGTAATTCAATGGAATCCATTGAGACACCTGCTAAAACAGAGACAATCAGCATGTTAGACTTTAATAAATGTCGTACTTGTTCAATGGAGGCTGCAGCATCTTTTGGTTTCATCGCAAGTAGAACCATGTCTGCTCCTTCCAATAGTTCACGATGATCATACGTGGAGCTTACGCCGTATTGCTCGTGAAGTGTTGCCAGTCTATCTGCATTGCTGCGATTGGTCACCCATATTTTTTCAGGGTTGATTAATTGATTTTCCACAATCCCCGCTACTAATGCCTCTGACATTGATCCTGCTCCGATAACCGCTATTTTCTCCACGTTTCTTCCTCCTAAAATCCATTTATAAAAACAAAAAGACCCTTCATCCTAACAAGGACGAAAGGTCTTAGCTTCCGTGGTACCACCTTCATTTACACTTTTCCTCAAACAATGGGAAAGTGCAACTCAAATCCGTTAACGCCGGAGAACACGGTTAGGTTTGCCTAACAGCTCATAAGGTAGGTTCGGTGGGTAAGGGACGGTAAAGCCTTTCAGCCGGTGAGCTTTACTCTCTTTTGTCTTTTGCCACGTACTGGCCTTATTCATTGCCACTTTAACGCTCTAAATGATTTACTAGTGATTATGCAAGATAACCAACCCTTCTGTCAAGAGGGAATGCAGCCTGACTTTTCGCATTTTTCAAAAAACGATATATGAAAATAATGACATTCTTGATAACATTGGGTAAAATATACATATGTACTATTGTTATATAACAATTATAATCAAGGGGTTTGAATATGACAGAATGGCGTGATGGAATTGCAAAGATGGTTTTGCCTACTCCTTTTCCAGTCGGCGATGTGAACGTGTATGTAATAAGGGGGGAACGTTTGACATTAATAGACGTCGGTCCAAATACGGAGGAAGCATTTGTATCGCTTCAAAATCAACTAGCTCAACTTGGTCTCCAGCTAACAGATATCGAACAAGTCATACTAACCCATGATCATCCGGATCATGCTGGTTTGCTCGATCGGTTTTCTCCTGATTTAGAGGTTTACGGACATGCTAACAATGAACGCTGGCTAGATCGAACCGATGAGTTTTATCATGACTACGATTCTTTTTATCGGCAGTTGTTTGTGGAATGTGGCATTCCGGACAAGTATTATGACCCTTTTATCGGTGGAATGAAACAAATGCTCTTGTTTTCCTGCAACCGATCGTTATCAGGTACGCTTTCTGAGGGGGAAGTTCCGATAGGATTACCTGAATGGACAGTGATTGAAACGCCTGGTCATGCCCAGAGTCAGATCGGTCTATTTCGTAAAAAGGATGGGGTGCTGATTGGAGGAGATCTTCTATTGGCGCATATTTCTGCGAATCCGCTTCTGGAGCCTCCGCTCCCAGGAGAGAGAGAACGTCCAAAACCACAGCTTCAAGTCAATGATTCCTTGCAGAAGCTTCTTACCCTTCCTATTCGTCTTACTTATACGGGACATGGAGAAGAGGTAACGGATGTTCATGGTCTTGTTGAAAAGAGACTCTCTCATCAAGTTTTGCGTGCTGAGCAAGTGAAGGAATGGCTGGAGCAGGAATCTATGACCGCTTTTCAAATATGTCAACGCTTATTTCCTTCGGTCTACAAGAGACAGTTGGGGTTGACCATTTCAGAATCCATCGCACAGTTAGATTATTTATTAGATGGTAAAAAAATACAAGGTACAAAGGTAAATGGGACCTTTGTTTATAGTGCGGATCTATAAAAAATAATGAAGCTCCTTCCTAAAAAAGGAAAGGAGCTTCATTTTACCCTTTTTGCGAAAGAGTTTTTTTCCATAGTAGAGATTGTAAAGCAGGGTAGTTCACTAAAATCGTCCCTAACAAAATGGTAGCGGCACCAATCCCGGTATACCATGTCATTTCTTCCTGATAGAAGGTGACACCTAAGCCAACAGCGATAAGAGGTGAAATATATAGCCATGTGGACGGGAAGACTGGATCCGTTTTTGTCACAAGCCAATAATATAGGCTATGTCCAACCATAGAGCCAATGATGATTAGATAAAGAAGGGAACCGATGGATGCTGTGTGAATCAATGATGATGGTTGAACCTTCTCTGTTATCAATGATAGTAGGAATAAAAGTAAACCACCGTGCATCATTTGAACGGCGTTTAATACAAGGGGAGAAGCAACGATTTTCTCCTTCACCTGTTTGGTATAAATCGTCCCTGAAGCATAAAAGACTTCACCTACTACGATTGCTAGACATCCCATGATCCATAAGAAATGTACGTTTAAAGAAATGCTCGGCAAAATTAACACGACTACTCCAGCCAATCCAATCATACAACCTATCATGGATGTATAAGACGTTTTTTGTTTTAGTAAAAGGGTGGATATGATTAAAATCATCATGGGTCCTGTTGCTGATAGAACCGCTGCTACTCCTGAAGAAACGTACTGTTCAGCCCAATATAATGTGGCGAATGTTCCGAACGTTAACCCTACTCCAGTAAAAAAGAGCTCTTTTCTAAAAAGTATTTTTAAAGAAACCTTGTCCTTCCACCTCATAAATAGAAATAATAGAAACCCGGCACTGAAAAATCGAAGTCCTGCACCGAAAAACGGTGGAATTCCCGCATCCACACCTATTTTAATCGCTAAAAAGGTGGTTCCAAAGATAAAGCACATAAGTAAATAAAACAAAATAATCATTTTCCATTCCTCCTTGCCACTAATCATACCGCTAGAAGAATAGAACAGTTGTAGATGAACAGAACAGATGATGTTAAATTATGTTACAATCAAAAATCATAAGGGGGTGTCTTTAATGAGTAAACACGCGCAACGAAAGTATCTTTTTGAGGAAGTATACGAGTATTTATGGCAAAGAATAGAGCGTTCGGACTGGAAGACTGGTGACAAGTTGCCGTCGATTCGTGAATTGTCATTGGAAATGAACGTTCATCGGCTGACCGTTTTCAAAGCTTATCAAATGCTGAAGCAACAAGGTAAGGTGTTTGTAAAAGATAAATCTGGTTATTATGTTCAAGGAAGTTCCACACCCCCTTTAGATGGCCACTCTTTGCTTCGAGCTAATGAGAAAACATATAACCTATCTGACATCCATCAGCAAAGCGTCCAATATCAGTTTTCACAAGCATTAATTGATCCTAATCTATTGCCAAATCACTTCTTATCAGATTATGTAAAAAAGGTTTTTGATTTGTATCCTAAGGTGCTTTCTACCTACTCTACCGTACAAGGGGATATGGAGCTGCGTGATACATTGGCGAACTATTTTATTAAACGCTATAAAACTCATCTTTCCCTTGATGATATCCTCATCACTTCAGGCTCTCAGCAAGCTCTCCATCTAATCGCTCAATTATTTATCAAACCAAGAGATACGGTGCTACTGGAGCGGCCAAGCTATAGTGCTGCAATTGATATTTTTAAAAGCCAGGATGCCCATTTGATAGCGATCGATATTCAGCCTTATGGCTATGATTTAGAGCAAGTTGAAATGCTTATGAAAAAATACAAGCCGAGACTGTTTTATGTGAACCCAACCTTTCATAATCCAACCGGTTATACGGTCCCAACGGCACAACGAAAGAAGTTAGTGGAATTAGCTGAACGATACAACTGTTTAATTGTTGAGGACGATGCGTATCACGATATTTATTTCGAAAAAGCTCCACCACCGCCTCTTTATACATTTGATACAGCTGGTGTCGTCATTTATGTGAGAAGCTTTTGCAAATATGTTTCACCTGGACTACGTGTGGCAGCTTGTATTGTTCCACCTGCCTTGAAAGATGGCTTGCTTACAGTGAAAGCACTTGCCGATAATGGCTCCCCACTACTTAATCAAAAAATCTTTCTGCACTATTTTTCCTCTCCTCGGCTGCAGCAGCACTTAGAAAAGCTTAGAATTGCTCTGCAAATTCGTAAGGAAATTATGGAGGAAGAATTACAGAAGACGAATTGGAGCTGGGTAAGTCCTGATGGAGGCTTAAATTTATGGGTTGAGCTTCCTGCCCCTCTTCCGACAGATAAGTTGTTACAGAAAGCGATTGAGAATTCGGTTTCCTTTGTTCCTGGATTGATTTGTGATCCTTTGCAACAAGGATTTTCTTCTTCGCTTCGTTTAAGTTATTCTTACGCCAATGAAGAGCAGTTGAGGGTAGGGATTAGAAGGTTAATCGAGGTAGTGAATACGTATGCATGATTTTTTAGCTTTTTTTAAAGGGTTTGTGGTAAGTTATATGTAGCTCGACAAATGCTACATAGATAAGATGGTGATTGTATTGGAACAATTAAAAGGGAAACATATTGTTATAACAGGAGCTTCATCAGGGATTGGAGAAAAGGTGGCTCTTATGGCGGCTGAGCGCGGAGTGCGGCCCATTCTTATAGCTCGTTCTATTGACAAGCTACAAACAATTGGTGAGGAAATTAACCGAAAAACGGGTGTTAATGCCTTGTTTTTTCAGTTGGATGTTGGTGATATCAATCAGGTTCAACAGGTGTTTTCACAAATTAAGCAAGAGGTTGGTCATATCGATATTCTCGTAAACAATGCTGGGTTTGGCGTGTTTGATTCCTTCCATGAGGCCGATTTTGCTGATATTGAAAAAATGTTTCAAGTGAACGTACTCGGTTTAATGGCTTGTACGAAAGAGGTTCTTCCTGTGATGATGGCTCAAAATTCAGGTCATATCATTAATATTGCCTCACAGGCCGGCAAGCTTGCCACTCCTAAGTCCAGTGGATATTCGGCTACGAAGCATGCGGTGTTAGGATTTACGAATAGCTTACGACTAGAGCTTGCAAAATCAAATATACGTGTATCGGCGGTAAACCCTGGTCCGATAGAAACCAATTTCTTTTCAATTGCTGATAAATCAGGAAACTACGTAAAAAACGTGAATCGATTCATGCTGAAATCGGATTATGTTGCTGAAAAAATTATTCAATTAATGCTCAACCCTAAGCGTGAGCTTAACCTTCCAGGCTGGATGAATATGGGGAGTACCATCTATAATCTCATCCCAGGATTAGCTGAACGCTTTGTTGGCGGCTTTTTCGATAAAAAATAAAAATCACCTTGTGGGTGATTTTTTTAATTGGTCAAATATTCATAAACAGCATCGTTGATTAATTCAAATAAAGGAACCTGATCCTCTTGTGCTTGTTCTTCTACTATCCGTTCGTACAATTTCTCATAGTCTTCTTCACTTGCCTCGTGCTCGTACTGCTGAAGGCATTGCCTAATCATTTTATAAATAAGTTTCTTCTCCATTCCCTTACACCTCTTCTTTAGCCATTATAACTTACCAATATTCACAAAAGGAAATAGAATAAAATTTCCATTGAAACCGAACGTATATTCGCTTAATATAAGAATATACTAAAAAGAGAACGAATGTTCCTATTTGATGTTTGGGAGAGAGAGAACAAGATGATTAATTACAGTGAGTTGCCCCATCAAACCATTTTATGTGTGGACATGAAGAGCTTTTATGCAAGCTGTTCGGCTGTCATGGAAGGACTGGATCCACTTGAGTGTTATTTGGCAGTGATTGGAGATAAAGAGCGAGAGGGAAGTATTGTATTAGCTGCATCACCGAAGTTAAAGAAGGAATTTGGTATTAAAACCGGATCAAGGAAGTTTGACATTCCAGACGATCCGAAAATTCAAGTAGTTGAGCCGAAAATGGCTACTTATTTACGTATTTCCACTGAAATTACGAAGGTGTTTCATCGTTACGTTCCAAAGGAGGCCATTCATACGTATAGCGTCGACGAAAGCTTTCTGAAAATTGATGGAGCCCTTCATTTATGGGGAGATGCATGGACAGTTGCACAGAAGATTCGTGATGATATTGAGCGAGAATTTCAGCTGCCCTGTGCGATCGGAATTGGTCCGAACATGCTATTATCAAAGCTTTGTCTTGATTTGGAAGCGAAAAAGAAGGGAATTGCTGAATGGACGTATGAGGATGTAAAAACAAAGCTTTGGAATGTTTCTCCTTTACGTGAGATGTGGGGAATCGGAAGAAGGGTAGAGAAAACATTAAATGGAATGGGAATTTTTACGGTCGGTCAGCTTGCTCGCTTCGATTTGCAAAAGCTTGAGAAAAAGTTTGGGATTATGGGAAATCAACTTTACCACCACGCATGGGGAGTGGATTTATCCGAAATTGGAGCACCTATTATGGAGGGACAAATTAGCTTTGGGAAAAGTCAAATATTGCTTCGTGATTATAAAGAAGAAGTAGAAATCAAACGCGTCATTCTAGAAATGTGTGAAGAGGTTGCGAGAAGAGCAAGAACCCATAAGAAGGCAGGTCGAACAATCAGCTTCGGCATTGGTTATAGTCAGGACGAGTTCGGAGGAGGCTTTTACCGTTCGCGGTCGATTGAGGTACCGACGAACGTCACGATGGAGCTGTATGATGTTTGTCTACGTCTATTTGCTGAGCACTACGAAGGAAAAACGGTACGGAAAATCTCCATCGCCCTTAGCAATATTTGTGATGATACAGACTATCAGTTAAATATTTTTGAACCGAATGGCTGGAAGGAACGAGAGCTCGGGTATGTTGTGGACCGTATCCGCAATCGGTACGGGCATGGCGCTCTATTGCGTGCGGTATCGTATACAGCAGCGGGAACAGCCAAGCATCGTGCCAAGCTAGTTGGCGGTCATAAGAGGTAAGGAGGAACAAGGATGATTCGAGATAGAGGAAGAATCAAGTGGACATCAATGATGCTTCCTGAGCATGTTAAGCTACTGCGCGATTGGGCGGAAGAGGATTCTTACGAGAAAGAAAAGGAGATGGATGAACAAAAGCTGGAGGAGATGAACCATTTGTTATTAGCGGCGATGGAGGAGCATCAAGCGGTGATGGTTACTCATTATCGTTACCGGAAGCACGAATTGATTATCGGACAAATCCATTATTGGGATGAGCTTCAGCAAAGGCTTCATATTGTTGATCATTTTGGGGAGGTTCACCGAGTCCCCCTTTCGAGCATTGTAGATGTACAAATGAAGGAGTAAGAGCAGTCTCCGAAAAGGAAACCGCTGCTTAAAGATTATTCAGGAGTTTTTACTGCGCGATCACGGGCCTGAAACTTTCCTTTATGCGCTCCATCACAAAAGGGACGTTTGGATGAGAGACCACAACGGCATAAAGAGAACGTGGGTTTCGTTTCAAATACATTTCCGTCCATATCAATCAATTCAACCTCACCAGTGACACGTAAAGAACCGTTGTCCATTACTTTAATCTGAACCTTCGACAAACTGACCACTCCTACCAAAAAATGTAATAATTTCGTAAAGAATTCATTGCCGAAAAGCAAATCATAGGGCAATAAAAAAACGCTATGTTACAATGATTATATGAAGTGGCATAGGAAACATGATGAAAAGCTGGAGGAACAGATAATGAATATTACGATAACAGAAATAGCAGCAAAGAAAATTAGCGAGAAAATAAATGGAAAGCAAGGATTTTTGAAGCTAAAGTACGATATAGAAGGCTGTGGGTGTGTAGTAAGTGGCGTACCAACTCTATGGTTAGTGAATGAGCTGGATGAGGATGATGATAAAGCCATTGAAACGAACGAGCAAACGGTGTATATCGAAAAATCAAAGGCAGTATTTCTTGATGAAGAATTAAAAATTGATTTCTCTCAGAATGCAAATACATTCCAATTAAAAAGTGTAGGACAATACCTAAACCCAAGAATGGCCTTTGTCGATAAAACAAAATAGAACTATTCAACGAGCAGATCTACTACAAAAGTGGATCTGCTTTCTTTTTATAGAAAATTAGCATTTTTTGGATATTTCTTGCATTCACTGATAGTGGGGGGATGATATGCGAAATTGGCGAGGAATACTGCTAATTGGTATTGCTATTCTACTCACATCATGTCGGGCAGCAACTATAGAAGTGGCAGTGCCTTTTGAAGTAAAAGAGACGATTGTAGAAGAAAAGCTTACGGATGGAGTCATCATCATGTATACAACAGCTCAAGAGCATGAAGGAGAAGATTTTGATGCGATAAGCATCGCATATCTGGAGGGAGATGAAGAGAAAGGCTGGACGAATGAAGGCGGTAATCATTGGGAATATAAAGGAACTAACCCACTAACCGTCTATTACCAAGACATATATGATTATAGTAGTCAGGGGAAAATTCTGAGTAGATTTCAGCTTACATATGGACAGATAGAAAGTGCGGACATTGTATCTATTGAAGGATCGGAAACTGGCAATCAATACGTCAATTTAACCATAATCGAAAAAGAAGGAAAGAGGTATTTTTTTGAAATGAAAAAGTACCCTTATATTCGGGCACTAGATAAGGAAAAGAAAGTGATTGCAGAAGAGAAGCCGAGACGTTAGAAATGTCTCGGCTTTTTTATTTATCACTTAAAAGTGGGGAAAAAACAAAATCATGCAGAAACTCGTCAATGACTTGTTCGTAATCTTCCTTATTTTCGTTTAACGATTGGGCATGAACACCATTTTCAGCAAGAAATAATTTTTTAGGTCCTTTTTTCTTTTCATATAGGGCTTGCGTCATCGTTGGAAGAATAAAATCATCCTTTTTGCTGTGAATAAAAAGAATGGGTTTTTTGATCCCATCGATAACAGTAATAGGCGCAATGCTTTGCAGCGAGTAGCGGTCCCGTACACGGAGGAACAAGTCTGCAACAGGAAGAAACACCTTTCCAGGTAATCGTAACTCGCGCTTTAAACGATATGCAAGCTGCTCTTTAAAGTCGGAAAAAGGGCAATCTGCAATGTAAAAATCAGCACCATCCTCGAGCATTCCTGCATACAAAAGCATGGTTGCTGCTCCCATTGATTCCCCATGAATACCAAGAAGGAGATGTGGGCCTTGGTCTGCTTTTAACCAGTCAACAATCGCTTTTAAATCAAATTTTTCATAATGACCATAGCTAGTTGTTTTTCCTCCCGATTCCCCGTGGCGCCGATGATCATAAATGACGGCGTTAAATCCTCTTTCAAGAAACAAGTTCATATATTTAATCGAATTGACTTTATTTTCGGTCACTCCATGACAAATAATCACGTACTTCTTTGTATGATGTGGCTCCAACACAATCGTTTTTAAGTGGTAACCAAATGGGGAAGTGATAAGAACTTCTCGTTTCGGAATTCGTTCGAAATCCTCAGGGTTGTAACGACCTGCCGTCTGTTCCCGATCAACAACGAAAAGGGGATCCTTCGTTCTCATATACATGATCCGATTCGTAAAATAAAGACCAAACGTGATCAAAAATAAAAAAAAGGCAAAAAGGAAACGGAGTGCTTTTCTCAGGCAAACATCCCTCCGATACATGTTTTACTTAATTTTACCATTCAACAGGAATTTAAAACAAAAAAAGCTTAGAAAGCATCTCTAAGCTTTTGACTGAAGAGTATAAAAAGAGCTTGAAATTGGTTTTGGAAGATGAGGAGCGATAACATCTATGGCCTGAACAAGGAGAGGTAATTGTATGCCCGTTTGAATTCCCATTCTTTCAAGCATAAAAACAACATCCTCAGTCGCTACATTTCCAGACGCACCTGGAGCAAACGGACAACCACCAATTCCCCCTGCAGATGTATCAAAGCGGGAAACCCCAGCTTGTAGAGCAGCAAAAATATTGGCAAGACCCATTCCGCGAGTGTCATGAAAATGGGCGGTAATGAGCGTATTCGAAAAGAGTGTTGTGAGTTTTGAAAACAAAGAGTACGATTCATGTGGAGCGGCCATTCCGATCGTATCAGCAACGCTTAGTTCATCGGTACCAGCTTGAACAAATTGTTGGCAAAGTTGTATCGTATCTTCATCCTTTATATGTCCTTCAAAGGGACAATAAAAAGCAGTAGAAATGCAGGTGCGGACAAAACAACCATTCTCTTTAAGCTCTTTTATAATCGGAAGAAGCTCAGCTGTCGCCTGAGAGGTTGTTCGGTTTATATTTTTTTGATTGAAGCTATTACTCACTCCTACGAATAAAGCAATTTCCTTACTGTTTGTTAATAGAGCACGCTGAATACCTGCACGGTTAGGGGCAAGAACAATAGTTCGAATGGTAGGATCAAGAGAGTTCAAGACAACCTCGTCTGCATCACGCATTTGTGGAACCCATTTCGGTGATACAAAAGAAGAAACCTCCATTTCTTTTATACCTGATTTCTTTAAATGAACAATAAACTGATTCTTAACGTTAGTCGGAATAAAAACGCTTACATTTTGAAGGCCATCACGAGGACCGACTTCAATAATTGTCACTTTGTTAGGTAAATCAATCGTCATGTTTTTTTCACCCCTTCATACGTTAATTGTAGAGTGATTGATTTTAAATATGCAAGAATAATAGAAATTTTCATGAAATAAAAGGGTTTTTCTATTTCCGCTAGAAATATAAAAGTGGTAGCGTTTACATAAAGAGAAGGGGTGAATGGTGTGAAACCAATTTATACGTCTTATTTAGAGGCGGTAAAGGATATTCATGATGGTGCAACTCTTATGGTGGGGGGATTTGGGCTTTGTGGCATTCCTGAAAATTTAATTTTAGCTCTCGTTGAAAAGAAAGTCACTGACTTGACGGTCATTTCTAATAACTGTGGAGTGGATGAATGGGGTCTAGGGCTATTACTAAAAAATAAGCAGATTAGAAAAATGATTGGGTCCTATGTGGGTGAAAACAAAGAGTTTGAAAGGCAAGTTTTATCAGGAGAGCTTGAAGTGGAATTGACCCCACAAGGGACGCTAGCTGAAAAGATTCGAGCCGGTGGAGCAGGTATTCCTGCCTTTTATACGCCTGCTGGAGTAGGCACTCCCATTGCTGATGGGAAAGAGACAAGAGTGTTTAATGGAAAAGAATATTTACTAGAAGAGGCCCTGCAAGCCGATTTTAGCCTTGTTCGAGCTTGGAAGGGAGATAAAATGGGAAATCTCATTTATCATAAGACGGCTCGAAATTTTAATCCAATGATGGCTGCTGCAGGGAAAGTAACCATTGCAGAGGTAGAACAGTTATATGAAACAGGGGAACTGGGCCCGAATGAAATCCATACGCCGAGCATTTATGTTCAGCGACTCATTGTTGGAAAGCAGGAAAAAAGGATTGAAAGACTAACCGTTAAGGGCTAGAAAGGGAGTGGGGACATGACAAATATTCGTGAAAGAATTGCAAAAAGAGCAGAAAAGGAAATTGAAAGTGGCTATTACGTTAATTTAGGTATAGGAATGCCAACTCTTGTTGCAAATTTTATATCAAAGGATAAAGAGGTCGTTCTACAATCTGAAAATGGATTACTTGGGATTGGGCCTTTTCCTAAAGAAGAGGAAGTAGACGCGGACTTGATTAATGCGGGGAAAGAAACCGTTACGGCTATACCAGGAGCTGCTTATTTTGATAGTGCAGAGTCATTTGCGATGATTCGAGGTGGGCATGTCGATATCGCCATCCTAGGAGGGATGGAAGTATCCGAAAATGGAGATTTGGCGAACTGGATGATTCCAGGGAAAATGATTAAAGGCATGGGTGGAGCTATGGACCTGGTTCATGGGGCGAGAAAAATCATCGTCATCATGGAGCATACGAATAAAAAAGGTGACGCAAAAATCCTTAAAAATTGTAGTTTGCCTTTAACGGGTCAAGGTGTAGTGGACCGAATTATTACTGACAGAGCTGTCATTGATGTAACTTCTAATGGGTTAAAGCTTGTGGAAGTGGCAAAGGGCTATACGGTAGAGGATGTGGTTGCGTCTACTGAACCTGAGTTGTTAATTGATGATAAGGTGCGATTAGATGCATTTGAGTGATGGATAGAACGATGACCGAACATTTGGTATAATATTCGTCATCAACATGTAGAGAGGGATTTGAATGAAAAAGAAAAAACAAACTCGCCCGGCTCAAAAGAAAGTCGAAGATAAACCAGTCACTCTTGGTGACCTATTGAATGTGGACCTAGTTAAACAATTAAAGAATACAAAAAATGAACTAGAGGAGGAAGCTCAAGCTAAAAAGGTAGCGGAAGAGGAAAGAAAAAGAGAAGAACGCCGCCTAAAAGAAAAAAACAAAACGTTCGAAGAGCTTCTGAATGAAAGTGAATTTGATTGGAAGAAATTTAAATGATTGCATGTGTAGGTCCTTCATCTTTGTGATGAAGGACCTTATTCATTAGTGTGAAAAAAAGGTCTATGAAAATCAAAAGCGGTTGAAGGGAGAAGAGAAATGAAGTTCATCGGGCTTATGAAGATCAAAAGCGGTTGAAGGGAGAGGAGAAATGAAGTTCATCAGGTCCATGAAGGTCAAAAAGAGTAGGCATTAGAGGAGAAACGGTCTTCATTGGGTTGATGAAGACCACAACTGTTTAAATCTAGATTAGAAAAGGTCTTCATCGTATTTATGAAGACCCACAATGACCTAGATAGAGAGGGCAAATGGTCTTCATCTCATCGGGCCATAACCAAATACTTAGGATTTTCTCCGTCTAGGTTATATCACCGATGCTGACCATACACATTCGCTTTTGAAACTTCCTTAATAAAAGAAACCTCTTCTTCTGTTAAGGCTTGAGAGCGTACAGCATTTGCATTGTTTTTCACTTGTTCCACTGAGCTTGCACCAGCAACGACACTTACAATGGTCGGGTTATGAAGAACGTATCGTAATGCAACTTCAGTTAAAGATCGATCCCCAAAATGGTTTCTCAATTGTAATAAGAGCGAGCGTAACTCTTCCTCTGAATAATCCATAAAGCCCTTTTCCGTAATTTTATTCACACCAACATCACTTAATAAACCCTTTGCGACAGGTCCTCGTGCCACAACTGAAATCTCCTTCTCACGAAGAACGCTTAGAGCTTCCTCTTCCGGACGGCGATCAAGGATACTGTACTGCATCATCACGGATGAGATATTAGATTTACTAGCATATTCTCGAATCACATTTGGTCGGATCGAGGATATGCCGTAATATTTAATAAGACCTTCACTAACCAGCTCTTCAAATGCCTCAATGGTTTCATCAATCGGATCATCCAAAGTTCCGCCATGAAGTTGATATAAATCAATATAATCAGTTCCAAGTCTAGTAAGACTGTCTTTAACTGCTTCCTTAATATACGTTTTGCTCGGATCCCAGCTCCAACCATCCTTATTGTTGTTCCAGCGATTGCCGACCTTTGTTGCAATAATTACCTGCTCTCGAACAGGCTTCAAAACTTGTCCGACAATTGATTCATTCACTCCAAAATCGTATAAGTCTGCCGTATCAAAATAATTGACTCCTTCTTCAAGAGCGGCGTTGATGATTCGTTCTGCTGCAAGTGCATCTGTTCCAAGCGTCATGCATCCAAGTCCTAGCTCTGTTACATACAAATCCGACTTACCGAGACGTCTCTTTTCCATGGGATTAAGCACCTTCTTCTATAAAATAGTTTACCTTCTACTCATTATTTTACAGAAAATTTTCCATTGATGCGAAGAACAAGCATTACTTTTTCTTTCTCTCGTCCTCTACCCAGTCTTTTACAAGAGTATAGTCTTTAGAATATTGGAGAAGTTTGTGTCGAATTTCCCATGCTTTCCCGACAAGAACGATTCCTTTTCCATGTAAGTATATTTTCATCACTTTCCTCCAAATTAAGGTATGATAAAATGTATGAGGAAACTAGCTGACTATAGAACAGGAGTGGAGACAAATGAGTTCATCCTTTGAAGAAAAAACAATAAAATCAGAAAAGATCTTCTCTGGGAAAATCATCTCGTTACAGGTAGACGATGTGGAGCTGCCAAATGGAAAGCATTCGAAACGCGAACTGATTAAACACCCAGGGGCAGTTGCTGTTATTGCGATTACGGATGAAGGAAAAATGGTAATGGTTGAGCAATACAGAAAGGCTTTGGAAAGAGATGTAGTGGAAATCCCTGCAGGAAAGCTTGAAAAGGGAGAAGAACCATCCCTTTGTGCGAAGCGTGAGCTAGAAGAAGAGACAGGTTATGTATGTAAAAGCCTAGACTGGTTGATTTCTTTTTACACATCACCTGGATTCGCGGATGAAATTGTTCATTTATATGTGGCACGTGGATTAGAGAAAAAAGAAGACGCTGCACCACCTGACGAGGATGAATTTGTTACATTAGTAGAGCTAACGCTTGAAGAAGCACTAGAGTACATAGAAGAGAGAAAAATATATGATGCAAAAACAGCCTACGCTGTTCAATACTTACAACTTCAAGAGGCATTAAAGAAATGAACTCGTACTTCGCCGACCTTCACATTCATATTGGGAGAACATGGAATGGGAAGGCAGTGAAAATAACGGGGTCAAAATCATTAACGTTTACGAATATTATTCAGCACGCGAAAACGATTAAAGGATTGGATATTATAGGAATCATCGATTGCCATTCACCTGAGGTCATTCAAGAGATGGAAGCATTGATGAGTGAAGGGGAAATAACAGAGGCTAAAAGAGGTGGTTTGCTGTATGGAGACATGCTTATCCTAATGGGTTCTGAACTGGAAATCTATGACGATAACTGCAAGGGACCCATTCATATACTAGCCTTTTTGCCTGACATGGCTCGATTAAATGAATTTTCACAATGGCTTTCCAATCATTTGAAAAATATCAACCTAAGCTCACAGCGTGTGTATGTCACGGGACTTGATTTGCAGAAAAAGGTGAAGGAGCTAGGGGGATTATTTATTCCGGCCCATGTATTTACTCCTTTTAAAAGCCTGTTTGGAAAGGGAGTAGAACAGTCACTCACCGAAGTATTTGACCCAGACTTAATAGACGGTATTGAGCTTGGATTAAGCGCGAATACGCAAATGGCAGATCAAATAGGAGAGCTTCACCGGTATTCGTATGTGACGAATTCGGATGCACACTCATTAGGAAAAATTGCAAGAGAATATCAGCAGATAAAAATGAAAGAATTGTCTTTTACTAGCTTTCAGGAGGCTTTATACAACCAAGAGGGTCAGTATGTGGAGGCCAATTATGGACTTGATCCATTGCTTGGAAAGTATCACCAAACCGTATGTGCGAACTGCAATGAAAAAGTGCTTGTGTCCGATCATTCATGTGAAGCTTGCGGCCATACAAAATTCATTAAAGGCGTCGCAACAAGAATACGAGAGCTTCAAACCTCTAAAGAGGGAAAGAAGGGGCGTCCTCCATATATTCATCAAGTGCCTTTAGACTTCATTCCAGGACTCGGACCAAAGCTTTTTCAAAAATTACTAGATCATTTTGGCACGGAAATGGCCATTCTCCATCACGTACCGGAAGAAGCTCTACATGAGGTTGTACCAAAACGCGTGGCAGAATTAATTGTTTCAGCTAGAAATGGAGAACTTCATTTCCATGCAGGCGGTGGCGGAACGTACGGGAAGATTATTGATTAGGAGAGACAGTAGAAAATACTGTCTCTTCTATTTATTTAAGCTTTGAAAAAACACAGGTATCCCTAAGTGTTTTTCCATCCGCACTTTTACTATTATTTTTTAAGGTGGCTTCTAGTGTAAATCCGAGTTTTTCAGGAATGCTTCGACTAGCGATATTATCCGGATCACAACGGATTTCCACGCGATTCGCTTGCAAATCTTCAAATACAGTATTTATTAAAGCAGTTGTTGATTCAGTTATATACCCCTTTTTTGTCAAGCGACTGTCACACCAATATCCGATCTCAAAGCATCCTGCCTCCCAATTGATTCGGTGCAGCCCTGTTGAACCAATAAATTGATGATCCTCTTTTCTAAAAATATGAAGACGAATATCCTCTTTTAATATAAATTGTGCATACGATTTTCTAACCCCTTCTTCTACCTCCTCAAGCGTTTGATTAGTATGAGCGAAAGGGAGCCACTGTTGTAATTCGTTTAGGGAAGCTTGAATGGCTTCATACACAAGATGACCGTCTCCAGGCATACAAGGCCGAATATAAAGACGCTCTGATTCTATTTTTTCTGGAAAATCTATTAATATAGGCTTCATTCGATATTCCTCCTAAATATAGAGATTTTGAGTATTATAACTGGTTAGTTATGGAAATGGCAAGAGGATTTATAACAGTTTTAGGAATCTATCTAGTCATACCTTTACTAGAGTTAGCATACATTTTACTAACTGAATTGTAAGGGGAGGAAAGGCAATTGAAGAAAAGAAAATACCAGAACGTCGTAGCAATGCATTTCCGCGAGCACTCCTCGATTTATTTATTTGTCGTGGTGTTATTTCTAATGGGGGTCATCTTTGGAGCGATTATCGTCAATAGTTTAAGCTTTACCCAGAAGGAAGACTTATTTTATTATTTGTCACAATTTTTCGGACAAGTATCAGACGGAAAAGTAGCAGCATCAAAAGATTTGTTTTATCAAAGTTTTTTTCATAACAGTAAGTTTGTGGGGCTCATGTGGGTATTAGGTGTGTCAATTATCGGCTTACCGATTACACTCATACTTTTGTTTATGAAAGGAATGGTTGTTGGGTTTACGGTCGGTTTTTTAGTGAATCAAATGGGCTGGGAAGGTTTTGTTTTATCATTTGTATCTGTACTACCGCAAAATCTATTAATTATCCCAGTGTTTATTATCGGTGCAACCCTGTCAGTAGCATTCTCACTAAAGATGATTCGAAGACAGTTTATGAAAAAACAGGGCCAACCAATCATGCCGATGCTAGGTGGATACGTAGCAGCCTTTTTAGCCGCTCTCGTATTCATTGCCATAGCAGCTGCCATTGAGGCATATGTATCACCATTATTAATGAAATCAATTGTTGAATCGATTCACTCTTAATTATAATTATTTTTATAAGATAATTGTTATTTTTGCTTATTTGTAATTATTTTATTTTGAAAGTCTATTCCCATCTGTTATAATGGGTATTGACAGTGGCGAGGGAGGACTTTCGTGATGGAAAATAGAATTGATAGAATAAAAAAACAGTTACATTCGTCCAGTTACAAGTTAACACCTCAGCGCGAAGCAACCGTTCGAGTGTTATTAGAGCATGAAGAGGATCATTTAAGTGCGGAAGATGTATACCTCCTTGTAAAAGAAAAATCGCCTGAGATTGGATTGGCAACTGTTTATCGAACTCTAGAATTACTTACAGAATTGAAAATTGTTGATAAAATAAACTTTGGAGATGGAGTCTCAAGGTACGACTTAAGACAAGAAGGTGCAGCACACTTCCATCACCATTTAGTATGTATTGAATGTGGAGCAGTTGACGAAATACAAGAAGATCTACTTGAAGATGTGGAAGAAACGGTAGAGCGCCGCTGGAACTTTAAAATTAAAGACCACCGTTTAACCTTTCATGGTATTTGCCACCGCTGTCATGACAAAGTAGAGGCAGAAGAAGAATAAACCAGCAAAACCTTTTCAAATGGAAAGGTTTTTTATTTTGGCTTTTTTTAATAGATTTGATTTCGATTAAAGTCCGACTGGGTGGCTGATTCGGACAGGAGTCGCTCGAAAATCGCAATTCGAGTCTTAATGAAGCCTTGATACGGACACAAGTAGTGTTTTTTCCTCACTAAGAAGTCCGAATGGAAGGCTAATTCAGACAGGAGTCACTTGAAAATCGCAATCAGAGTCTTAATGAAGCCTTGATACGGACACAAGTAGTGTTTTTTCCTCACAAAGAGTCCGAATGGAGGGCTGATTCAGACAGGGGGCGCTTGAAAATTGCAATCAGAGTCTTAATGAAGCCTTGATACGGACACAAGTAGTGTTTTTTCCTCACAAAGAGTCCGAATGGAAGGCTAATTCAGACAGGATTCGCTTGAAAATCGCAATCAGAGTCTTAATGAAGCCTTGATACAGACACAAGTAGTGTTTTTTCCTCACAAAGAGTCCGAATGGAAGGCTAATTCGGACAAGAGCAGTTTTGTAATCGATTTTTAAGTCTGAATGAGTGGACTATTTGGACAGGAGCAACACTCTCTACAAAAAATGCCTGTATTTTAAGAAGAGATAAGGAACCTTAGGTATAATTCTTGTCCAAACTGGCATACCCTTTACTAGTAGGTTCTTTAAGAGTAAGAGCCAATACTTTATTTTGGACTTGGAGGACATCAGAAATGAAAACGTGGTTTCAGCTCGTTTTTCAAACCTTGAAGGTATTTATCCTTTTTACCGGATGCACAATCCTCTTTTATTATGGTATTATGTGGGTAAATGAAGAGTATCAAGATTATCATCGATACGATGAACCAAACGGGACAGCGGTAAAGGTGTCAGCGAATGTAGATGCTGAAAAATCTACATGGTTTGATCGCATCGTTCTTTTTTACTTAAATGGGGAGTAATGTTGGATGGAAGATGAGCTAAAGGACTTTATGCATTTTCTGATAGTTGAAAAGGCATTAGCTAAAAATACGATTGTATCATATGAACGAGATTTAAAAGCGTACTTAAAATATATAAAGACAGTAGAAAATGTTCAATCCATTAACGATATCGGCCGGATTCAGATTGTACACTTTTTAGGTCATTTAAAAGAACACGGAAAATCGTCAAGAACGATTGCGAGAAATATAGCCTCTATACGCGCTTTTCATCAGTTCTTATTACGTGAAAAAGTAGCAGAGCAGGATCCTTCTGTACATATTGAAACACCTCAGCTTGAACGAACACTTCCAAAGGTGTTGAATCTGCAAGAGGTAGAAAGATTGTTAGAGGCACCAAAGCTTAATAACCATTACGGATTGCGCGATAAAGCGATGCTGGAGCTTTTATATGCAACAGGAATTCGTGTAAGTGAACTAATTGGTTTGAATCTCGATGATGCCCATTTAACGATGGGATTTGTTCGTTGTATCGGAAAGGGAAATAAAGAGCGGATTATTCCATTAGGCCGAACAGCCGCAACAGCCATTCAAGAGTATTTAGACAAGGGACGGCCGCAATTCATTAAAAACCAGCGTGAAGAATCGTTGTTCGTCAACCATCATGGAAGAAGATTAACAAGACAGGGATTCTGGAAGATTTTAAAGGGATTAACAAAGGAAGCCGGCATTGAAAAGGAACTAACTCCTCATACACTTAGACATTCCTTTGCTACACATCTTCTCGAGAACGGAGCGGATTTAAGAGCGGTTCAGGAAATGCTAGGACATTCGGATATATCGACTACGCAAATATACACACATGTAACGAAAACACGTTTAAAGGACGTGTATAGTCAATTCCACCCAAGAGCCTAATAGATTAAGAGAAAGTAATAAATGTTCAAAAAGCTGCCATGAAAAGATAGCAGCTTTTCGTTGTGTTTTATATGAAACTTCTTGTACAATGGAGATGTCAGACTTCTGACGTTGTAAGATATTGAACCCTCAGATTAATATTTGGGAAAGCTATTTGATGAGAGTTGTAAACGGTTAATTTTAAGGAGGAGAATGAATGCCTTATCAATATAAACGGATTTTTTTAGTTGTGATGGATTCTGTTGGGATCGGTGAAGCAAAGGACGCCGAGAAATTTGGAGATAAAGGTTCGAATACATTAGGTCATATTGCAGAAAGAATGAATGGTTTACATATGCCGAATATGGCAAAGCTTGGCCTTAGTAATATTGAGCCAGTAGGTGGAATTGAAAAAGCGGATTCCCCGCTTGCTTACTATACAAAAATGCAAGAAGCCTCTAATGGAAAAGATACGATGACAGGTCATTGGGAGATCATGGGGCTCAATATTAAAACCCCATTTAAAGTATTCCCGGATGGTTTCCCAGATGAATTGTTAGCTGAACTAGAAGAAAAGACGGGTAGAAAAATTATTGGAAATAAGCCTGCCAGTGGAACGGAAATTCTCGATGAACTGGGTGAAGAGCATATGAAGACAGGTGCATTAATTGTCTATACGTCTGCTGATTCCGTTTTGCAAATTGCGGCACATGAAGACATCGTTCCGATTGAAGAGCAATATAAAATCTGTAAAATAGCTAGAGAGCTGACCTTGGATGAAAAATACATGGTCGGTAGAATTATTGCCAGACCATTTGTAGGAGAACCAGGGAATTTTAAGAGAACAGCGAACCGTCATGATTATGCACTAAAGCCATTCGCTAGAACAGTAATGAATGAATTAAAGGATAGCAAGTTTGATGTGATTGCGATAGGGAAGATATCAGATATTTACGACAGCGAAGGAGTAACTGAGTCTTTGCGTACGGTGTCTAATATGGATGGAATGGATAAGCTTGTTCAAACGCTTGATATGGATTTTACAGGCTTGAGCTTTTTAAATTTAGTTGATTTTGATGCATTATTTGGACATCGTAGAGATCCTATTGGCTACGGAAAAGCTCTAGAAGAGTATGACGCTCGCTTACCTGAAGTATTTGAAAAACTAAAAGATGACGATTTGTTAATCATTACGGCTGATCACGGAAATGATCCGGTTCACCCTGGAACAGACCATACACGTGAATACGTTCCTTTATTAGTGTATTCACCTGTCATGAAGGGTGGAAAAAAACTGCCGATTCGTGAGACATTTGCAGATATTGGAGCAACCGTAGCAGAGAATTTCCAAGTGAAAATGCCAAAGTACGGAAAAAGCTTTTTAAACGAATTAAATTAAATTCTTAAAGGAGTTTTGTAAGATGGACGTGTTAAACATAAATAATTCAGCTTCTTTTTTAAAGGGAAAATACAAAAAAACACCAAAAATTGGATTGATCCTTGGTTCCGGGCTAGGTGTGCTTGCAGATGAGATTCTTGAGCCTACAAAAATTCCATACAATGAAATTCCAGATTTCCCAGTTTCAACAGTAGAAGGACATGCTGGACAGCTTGTATTTGGGACGTTAGAAGGTGTTGAGGTCGTCGCTATGCAAGGGAGATTTCATTACTACGAGGGCTATAGCTTTGATAAAGTGACATTTCCTGTTCGAGTAATGAAAGAACTTGGTGTCGAGATACTAATTGTCACAAATGCAGCAGGTGGCGTAAATGAGTCCTTTAATCCAGGTGATTTAATGTTAATTACCGATCATATTAATAATATGGGATCGAATCCATTAATCGGACCAAATGATTCAAGATTAGGTGTACGCTTCCCTGATATGTCTGAAGCCTATTCAAGAGATTTACGTGAAAAAGCAAAGCAGGTAGCTAATGGATTAGGTCTTGCTCTTCAAGAGGGAGTGTATGTTGGAAACACTGGACCTACATATGAGACACCAGCAGAAGTTCGTATGTTACGTGTGATGGGTGGCGACGCAGTTGGAATGTCAACTGTTCCGGAGGTTATTGTAGCAAGACATGCTAACTTAAAAATTCTAGGCATCTCTTGTATTTCCAATATGGCAGCTGGAATACTAGACCAGCCGTTAAATCACGAGGAAGTAATAGAAACAACAGAAAAAGTAAAACATGACTTTTTAAGATTAGTTAAAGCAGTGGTTAAGGAAATAGGAGCATAAAAGATAACAATATTCCTTATAAAGCGGTGAGAAAAATGAGAATGGTTGATATTATTGAGAAAAAACGTGATGGCAAAGAATTAACGACAGAAGAAATTCAATTTTGTATAAAAGGATACACAGATGGAAGCATTCCTGATTATCAAATGAGTGCTCTTACAATGGCAATCGTGTTTCAAGGGATGTCAGAGGATGAAAGAGCGACTCTAACTATGGCTATGGTTGAGTCAGGGGACCAAATCGATCTATCTGCGATACATGGAATCAAGGTGGATAAACACTCTACAGGAGGAGTGGGAGATACAACCACTCTAGTATTAGGCCCATTGGTAGCTTCTGTAGGCGTACCTGTTGCCAAAATGTCCGGAAGAGGGCTCGGACATACAGGTGGAACCATTGATAAACTTGAATCGGTTGAAGGTTTTCATGTGGAATTAAAAAATGAAGAGTTTGTCCGACTAGTGAACCAAAATAAAATAGCGGTTATTGGCCAAAGTGGGAACTTAACACCAGCTGATAAAAAGCTTTACGCCCTTAGAGACGTAACAGGTACGGTAGAGAGTATTCCATTAATCGCTAGTTCCATTATGAGTAAAAAAATTGCAGCTGGCGCGGATGCGATTGTGTTAGACGTAAAAACCGGTGCTGGAGCTTTTATGAAAACTCTTGAGGATTCTCGTGAACTTGCGAAAGCAATGGTACGAATTGGAAACAATGTTGGCCGAAGAACGATGGCCGTCATCTCTGATATGAGTCAGCCTCTAGGATTTGCTATTGGAAATGCTTTAGAAGTAAAGGAAGCCATTGATACGTTAAAAGGGGAAGGCCCAGAAGACTTAACAGAACTTTGTTTAACCCTTGGTAGCCATATGGTCCTGTTAGCTGATAAAGCTACGAATGTAGAAGAGGCACGTCAAATGCTAAAGAATGCCATAAAGGATGGTTCAGCACTTGAAACATTGAAAGTCTTCCTTCGTTCTCAAGGAGGAGATGATTCTGTTGTTGATGATCCATCAAGACTCCCTCAAGCCAGCTTTAAGATAGAAGTAGAAGCGAAGGAAGAGGGCTATATCGCAGAAATTATTGCAGATGAAATTGGAACAGCTGCCATGCTTTTAGGAGCTGGTAGAGCAACAAAGGAATCAGAAATCGATTTAGCTGTTGGACTTCTATTAAAAAAGAAAATTGGAGATCAAGTTCAAGTAGGAGAATCTATTGTTACCATTTATAGTAATTTTGAGAATGTCCAAGAAGTAAAAGAAAAGATTTATAATAGCATCACAATCACGAAAGAAAAAGTCTCAGCCCCCATTCTAGTTCATGAAGAAATAACCGAATAGCAAGTGTAAAACCTTCCTAATATTAGGAGGGTTTTTTATTTTTTTCTTTGATTGGTTCTTTTTGTATATTTTCTCTTTACTTGGTGAAAAATGGATGTATAAAGAATGGAGGGCTATGTGCTATGAAGAAGATTCTATCATTATTAATGGCTTTTACTTTTTTAACATCTATTGCAACCCCAACTTTTGCTGAAGAGAAAACAACGGGTGTTGAGCTTGTTGATAATGCAAAGTCAGCCGTATTAATTGAAAGAGATACTGGAACAATTCTTTATAACAAAAATAGTGATGAAATGCTTCCACCTGCTAGTATGACAAAAATCATGACGATGCTGTTAATTATGGAAGCTATCGACTTAGGAAAAATAAAATGGGATGAAAAAATTCGAACAAGTGAGTATGCTGCTTCGATGGGAGGTTCTCAAATTTTCCTAGAGCCTGGGGAAGAAATGACCTCTGAAGAAATGCTCAAAGGGATAGCGATCGGTTCTGCAAATGACGCTTCCGTTGCGATGGCGGAAAGAATTGCAGGTTCCGAAGAAGCTTTTGTCGAGATGATGAATGCGAAGGTTAAAGAACTAGGCTTGAAAAATACGGTTTTTAAAAATGTTACCGGTTTACCGGAGGATGGACATTATAGTACAGCTCATGACATGGCAGTTATGTCAAAAGAGCTATTAAAATATGAAGGAATTACAAAATTTACAGGTACATACGAAGCCTATCTACGCGAACAAAGCGATAAAAAGTTTTGGCTTGTTAATACAAATCGTCTCGTTCGTTTTTATCCTGGGGTAGATGGGTTAAAAACCGGTTTTACTAACGAGGCAAAATACTGCTTAACGGCAACCGCAGAGAAAGATGGAATGCGTGTGATTGCAGTTGTCTTTGGTGCCCCAACCTCTAAAGAACGAAATGCACAAATTTCAAAGATGCTGGACTTTGCTTTTGCACAGTATCAAACTCATCCAATGTATGAAAGAAGTTTTTCAGTGGGTGAAGTTAAGGTGAGTAAAGGTAGTGAGAGCAAGGTGGAGGCCCTTACGAGTGAACCGATTTCCTTGTTAACGAAAAAAGGGGAAAAAGTGGATGATGTAAAGAAGGAAATCACTTATGAAAAAGATTTAAAAGCACCAATTGAAAAAGGGCAGACCATTGGTACGTTAAAACTCGTAAAAAATGGAGAGACACTTGTGTCAAGTCCGCTTGTAGCGAAAGCATCTGTGAAAGAAGCAAATTGGTGGACGCTTTATAAACGCGCGTTTGGTATGTTCACAAAAACGACCAAATAAATATGTCGAATGTTTTTTTATTCATACTTTTTTTAGCGAATGAACACTAGTTTTGTCTGTAAGAAGGAAATCGTCATTCCAATATCGAAAAAGACTCACTATACCACATAAGGAGGCTATGGATAGTGAGTCTACACATTGATATGGAAACAAAGAACGATGTCTTATTGTTACGACTTAGCGGCGAATTGGACCACCATTCTGCAGATGTACTTCGTGCAGAAGCAACCAAAGCCATTGAAACACATGATATACGTCATATTATTCTTAACCTAGAGCAGTTGGATTTTATGGATAGTTCAGGTTTAGGTGTGATTCTTGGGAGATATAAGCAAATTAAGCAGCAACATGGTGAAATGGTTGTTTGTGCAATTTCACCTCCTATTCAAAGACTTTTTGATATGTCTGGCTTATTTAAAATTATCCGTTTGGAGCCGACAGAAGAATTTGCTCTTCGAGTATTGGGGGTAGCGTAAACAATGAAAAATGAAATGCAGCTTCAATTTACTGCTTTAAGTCAAAATGAATCTTTCGCACGTGTCACGGTAGCGGCTTTTGTTGCTCAGTTAGATCCGACTATGGATGAATTAACGGAGATTAAAACCGTCGTATCTGAGGCAGTGACAAATGCCATTATTCACGGTTATAACAACGATCCTTCAGGTACGGTCTTTATCTCAGTAAAGATTGAGGAAAGTTTTATTGAGTTGGAGATAAAAGACGAGGGCTCTGGAATTTTGGATATTGAGGAAGCAAGACAACCTTTATTTACAACCAAGCCAGAGTTAGAAAGATCAGGAATGGGCTTTACAATAATGGAAAATTTCATGGATGAAATTGACGTTCATTCAGAGCTAGGGATAGGTACCACAATTCGATTAAGAAAGCATTTAGCAAAGAGCGAAATGCTATGCAATTAAGGGAGTATTGCTTATGGATGTGGAGGTAAAGACTGATAGCAAACAAACGTATTTAAAGGATCATGAAGTGAAGGATCTAATCAAGAGAAGTCAAGATGGAGATCAAGAAGCTCGAGATACAATTGTGCAAAAAAATATGCGTCTTGTTTGGTCAGTTGTTCAACGCTTTCTCAATCGAGGCTATGAACCAGATGATTTATTCCAAATTGGATGCATAGGGTTATTGAAATCTGTCGATAAATTCGACTTATCTTATGATGTGAAATTTTCAACCTACGCAGTACCGATGATCATTGGAGAAATCCAACGCTTCATCCGCGATGACGGATCTGTTAAAGTGAGCCGTTCCTTAAAAGAAATGGGCAATAAAATACGAAGAGCGAAGGACGAATTGTCCAAAAACCTAGGAAGAATACCAACTGTTTCCGAAATAGCGGAACATTTGAATCTGACTGCAGAAGATATCATTTTAGCTCAAGAAGCAAGCCGGCAACCGTCTTCTATCCACGAAACTGTGTATGAAAATGATGGAGATCCGATTACCTTACTCGACCAAATCGATGATGGGAATGAAGGGAAATGGTTTGATAAAATTGCACTAAAAGAGGCAATTCGAGAGCTGGATGAACGCGAGAGGCTGATTGTTTATTTACGTTATTATAAGGACCAAACACAATCTGAGGTGGCAGAACGACTAGGGATATCCCAAGTTCAAGTATCCAGGCTGGAAAAAAAGATATTACAACAAATGAAAGATCGAATGGATTTATAATCCGTTCGATCTTTTTGTTTTAATTGGATATTTACCCCATTTAACCCACTTATTGGTGAACATGAAGGAAAACAATACATAGCATACTATTTATACGAGGAAATCACTGTGTGGGAGTGAACGTTGTGGAAAATACGATTTACATCCGAATGCGACATCGTCTCCAAGTTCGACCTCACGATTCCATAAAACTTCAGGATGTTGCGCAAATAATCGCTGAAGATTCACTGTTAGAAAAGGTAAAAGATTGCATTGTTTATACGGTGTCAGAGAAAGACCAAAATATTATTATTTTGGATGTTATGAAAGTAATACCCATCTTAACAAATGTGGTTGAACAAATAAATATTGAAATTATTGGTCAAACACAAACGATTGTTGAGGTAGTGTACAAAAAAATCGGGGTATCTATCCCTCTTTTTATTCTCATTTGGCTTCTGTTGTTTTTTGGTGCAGCACTCGCCATTATGAATTTCCATGAGGATGTTAGTATGCAAGCGGTCCATCAGCGGATATATAAGATTATTACGGGCAAGGAAAATGTAAAACCACTATTACTGCAGATCCCTTATTCAATTGGCCTAGGACTAGGTATGATCTTATTTTTTAACCATGTATTTAAAAAACGTCTAAATGAAGAACCTAGTCCGCTAGAAGTTGAAATGTTCAACTATCAGCAAGACCTGGACCGCTATGTAATTATTAATGAAAATGAAGAAAGTATGAAACGAATTCATGATCATTAATATCGTATTCATCATTTTTATTGGGCTTGCTGGAGGGATTGCAGTTGGTTCAGGGTTTGTCGCTTTCCTCGCCGTTTTAGGAATTATTCCAAGGCTTACTCAATTATCAAAAACCATGAAGATGATTCATTGGTATGAATGGTCTGTCGTTTTCGGTGCAATTGCTGGTACAATTGCCTCTCTAAGAGAACCTGCTCTCTTTTTACCTTCCATCATATTAATTCCGTTAGGCCTTGCTGGAGGAGTATTTGTTGGTTTACTTGCAGCTGCCTTAACCGAGGTATTAAACGTTTTTCCTATCCTGGCAAAAAGAGTAAGAATAGAGGACAAAATTATGATCTTGATGATGGCCTTTGTGTTCGGTAAAATTTTCGGTTCCCTGTTTCATTGGATGTACTTCGTAAATGAGTAAATAAGTTAAGAAAGGAACATTTCCTATGGATAGACGGCGCCGCGTGATTCTTGTAACAGACGGAGATGAATACGCAAGAAAAGCAGTCGAACATGTTGCGAAGGAAATTGGTGGAAGATGTATTTCTATGTCGTATGGAAACCCAACGACGATATCAGGGGAGGAAATGGTCAAGCTCATAAAGAAGGCACCCAATGATCCGGTTCTTGTCATGTTTGATGATAGTGGATACGTAGGAGAAGGTGCTGGAGAACAGGCAATGAGGTATGTGGCAACACATAAAGATATTGAAGTTCTTGGTGTATTAGCGGTTGCAGCAAAAACAAGAAAAGCCGAATGGACTAAAATTGATGTTTGTGTGGACCGCTACGGTGAACTCACTCCTTATGGGGTAGATAAATTTGGTGAAGCAGATTTAGAACTTGGAAGAATGAATGGAGACACCGTATATTGTGTTGATGAGCTTCATGCACCTGTTGTAGTTGGGATAGGTGATATAGGAAAAATGGCTAGGAATGACGATGTTAAAATAGGAGCTCCCATTACACATAAAGCGGTACAAATCATCCTAGAAAGGAGTGGATTCTATGACTAAGAAACCAATCAATCCCCTACCGATTCCTTCTCTTGACGAACTTGAAAATTATATGAAGGAACATGTTGGACTAGAGGAAACATTTGATATTGGTGTCAGAAAGTTTAAGGTATTGAAAAAGGATGTGCATTTGTATTATTTAAATGGTCTAGTGGACACGAACGTAGTTATTCAAAACACAGAGGAAATTGTAAGAATCAATGACCATGAGAAAACCACTTCCAATTATTTAGCCTTAATAGAAAATCGATTAGTTCATCAATCTGTATCTAAAATTAAGACAATAGGTGAAATAGTTGACCAAGTTCTTACAGGAACTCTTGTCATTGTTGTTGAGGGGTATTCAGAAGCATTAGTAGTGGATGTAAGAGCGTACCCTGGTAGAACTCCTCAAGAACCTGATACAGAGAAGGTAATAAGAGGATCTCGAGATGGCTTTGTAGAGAACTTTATCGTGAATACGGCGCTAACTAGAAGAAGAATAAAAGACGGAAGATTGCGCTTTGAAAAGCTAACGGTTGGTGAGAGATCAAAGACAGATATTGTAATTGGTTACCTAAAGGATGTGGCAAATCCTGACCTCGTGAATATTATTAGAAAAGAACTTGAATCCATTGAAATTGATGGATTAACAATGGCAGATAAAGCAGTGGAAGAGTTCCTTGTAAAGCAAGGGTATAACCCGTATCCTTTAGTAAGATATACTGAAAGAGCCGATATTGCAGCAACACATATTTTAGAAGGACATGTCTTAATTTACGTGGATACATCACCAAGTGTTATTATCACGCCTACTACATATTTTCATCATTTACACCATGCAGAAGAGTATCGTGAATCCGCACTCGTTGGTACAGTCGTACGTTGGACGCGCTTGTTTGGTGTATTAGCATCCTTGTTTTTACTTCCGTTATGGTTTTTATTTGTATTGGAGCCTGAGTTATTACCAAAAGCCATAAAGTTCATTGGTCCAAACAAATCAACAAATATTCCAACAGTCGTTCAATTGTTTTTGGCCGATTTCGGAATCTTGTTTTTACGACTGGCAGCTATTCATACGCCAACTCCGTTGGCAACCTCAATGGGCTTAGTTGCAGCCGTACTCATTGGCCAAATTGCCATTGATGTGGGCTTATTTGTACCAGAAGTGATTTTGTACGTTGCGGTTTCGGCGGTTGGAACTTTTACCACTCCAAGTTATGAACTTGGAATTGCGAATAATCTTATGAAGCTTTTCTTATTAATTGTTGTAGCGATATTTAAACTACCAGGTTTTGTGGTAGGGGTAACGGCCTATATTTTATACTTAACAAGTATTCGGTCATTGAACAGTCCATATATGTGGCCGTTCATGCCGTTTCATCCCAAAGCCTTTCTTGAAGTGCTTTTCCGTAGGTCGGTTCCGGGGACAAAGCTTAGACCAAGCATTGTTCAGCCTAGAGATCGTTACAGACAAAAAACAAACGGGAGCTAAATGGGAATATTGCGAATTTACTATATCTATGGTAAAGTAATGTTTAATTTCAAACTGGTTTAATCAACAAATAGACAGCCTAGCTGTCTATTTGTGTATCCATAGAAGTGAGGGGAAGAAATGTTTTTTCATGGTTCATCAAAGATAAATGAAAGAGGCCACTTAGAAATTGGTGGTGTCGATACGACAGACCTCGTAAAAGAGTTCGGAACACCTGTATATGTTTATGATGTGTCATTGATTCGTGAGCGAGCAAGAGGTTTTAAACAAACCTTTGACCAACTAGGTATAAAAGCTCAAGTTGCTTACGCTAGTAAAGCATTTTCCACGATTGCTATGATCCAATTG